>JBIPOH010000195.1:0-6146 GCA_044379435.1 Novosphingobium sp. | reverse complement strand
CCCGCTCTCGGCGCTGGCCGCGGTGCTCATCGCCACGGGCTGGAAGCTGGCCAAGCCCAGCCTGTTCATCGAACGCTACCGGCAGGGGTTCACCCAGTTCATCCCGTTTGTCATCACGGTGGTGGCGATCCTGTTCACCGATCTGCTGATCGGCATCGCCATCGGCATTGCCATCGGCCTCAGCTTCGTCGTTTGGCGCAATGTCCAGAATGCTGTCACGGTCATCCACCACGGCGATGATGTGATGGTGCGCGCGCGCCGCAACCTCTATTTCGTGCACAAGGCTCAGCTGCAGGAAGCACTGGCCGCGATCCCCGATGGCAAGACGGTGCTGATCGACCTTTCCGCCACGAACTATGTCGATCTCGACAACATCGACATCATCAATGCCTTCGCCAAGGCAGCACCCTATCGGTCGCTGCGCGTGGTCATCAAGGGCGATGCGCGCGGTGATACCTCACGCCGCATCACGGCCCCGCTGACCCGCGCCCGCGCGACCTGATCCTCTTTTCCCGACACCAGGAACCACCATGCAGGAAATCCCGCAGCTTCTGCTTCACAATCGGGCCTGGGCGGCCGAGCAGCTTGAGGACGATCCCGAGTTCTTCAAGCGCCGCCTCGATGGCCAGAAGCCCGCGTTTTTGTGGATCGGCTGTTCCGACAGCCGGGTCCAGCCCGATCACTTCACTCAGGCCGCGCCGGGCGGGCTGTTCGTCCACCGCAACATCGCCAATCTGGTGCGCCCCGATGACGCGAACCTGATGGCCGTGCTCGATTTCGCGGTCATGACGCTGGGCGTGAACGACATCGTGATCTGCGGCCATTATGCCTGCGGCGGCATTGCCGCTTCGCTGGGCACGCTGCCGGACAGCCCGGTGGGGCACTGGCTGCAGCATGTCGTTGATGTGCTCGATGCGCACCGCGAGGCGGTGGAATGCATCCACGAACCCGACGAGCGCGTGAACCGGTTGGTGGAAATCAACGTGCGCGATCAGCTGCTCCATCTGGCGCAGACTTCCACCGTGCAGGCCGCCTTTGCTGCCGGGCGTCCGCTCAAGCTCCACGGCTGGGTCTATGATCTGCGCGATGGGCTGATCAAGCCGCTCCTCGATATCGACAGCAGCACGGTGCTCGAAGACGTTGGCGCGCCGGAGCGGGTGCTGGTCTGACGAAGCCTTGCGGCGCAGGGCATCTTGCCCGGCCTGCCGTGCGTGATACACCGCTTCGGGAAGGCCGCTGCCGATCAAGGCGCGGCTGATCCGGAGAGGCTCATGACAATTTCCCGCCGCAGCGCCATCGGTTTGATCGGCGCAGGTCTGCCGCTGGCTGGCGCTGCCGCGCGTCTTGGCGCCGAAGTCCCGCCACCGCCCGCCAGCGCAGGGCAGCAGCCCCGGGTCTATGATCAAGTCGGCCTTGAATGGGTCATGGATATCCTGCCGTTCTGCACTGCGCCGGAATCCATGGGCGGGAAGGCCGGCAAGAACCTGGACGACCAGATTGCTGCCGATGGCACGCGCGAAGAGCTATGGCCCATCGTTGGCGGCATATTCTATGGGCGCGGCATCAAGGGCACGGTGGTTCCCGGCGGCGGCGATTTCCCGGTGGTGCGGCCCGATGGGGTCGAGATCATCGACGCGCTCTACCGGCTGCGTACCGATGACGGCGTCCAGATCATCATCCACAACAAGGGCCCGCGCTATACCGACAGCAAGTTCCGCTTGCTGCCCAGCTTCAACGTGCCCGGCAAGAAGTATGCCTGGCTGCGCGAATCGGTGTTCGTCTCCACCCTGACCTATCCGATCCCGCCCGAGATTCCGGCCCCGGACTTCGGCCCCACGGCAAATGGCCGGTTGATTCAGGTGTTCCGGATCACGTGATCCAGCCAATCCCGGCAGCGGTTGCGTCGTACCTCCGGTGCGCGCAAACTCTGCCTTTCCCAGCGGAGCCGATGCCATGGCCTATGATACCTACAAGCTCCTTCGCGTTTCGCAGGCTGGAGCGGTCATCACCGCAGTGGTCGATGCGCCGCCGATCAATGTCATCACGATGGACCTGTTCGGCGAACTGGCCGCGCTGGCGCAGGAGCTGGAGGCCGATGCGGCTGCGCTGGTGTTCGTGCTGAAGAGCGCGGACCCCGACTTCTTCCTCGCGCATTTCGATGTCAGCTTGCTGATCGCGATGGCCGATGCGCCCGGCGCACCAGGCGGCGAGGTCAATACCTATCACGAGATGTGCGCCCGCTTTCAGCGCATGAATACGGTGACCATCGCCCAGATCGAAGGCCGCGTCGGCGGGGGTGGGGCCGAGCTTTCGATGAGCTTCGACATGCGCTTCGGCGTGATCGGCAAGACGGTGATCAACCAGATGGAAGTGCCCATCGGCATCATTCCCGGCGGCACTGGCACCCAGCGCCTGCCGCGTATGGTTGGCCGGGCGCGCGCGCTGGAAATCATTCTGGGCGCTGAGGATCTCGATGCCGAAACTGCCGAAAAGTGGGGCTGGCTCAACCGCGCGCTGCCCGCTGATCGGATCGACGCGCATGTTGCCGCGCTGGCGCAGCGCATCGCCAGCTTCCCGCCAGAGGCAGTGCGGCTGGCCAAGCGCTCCATCGAAGCTTCGGCGCTGCCGCTTGATGAAGGCTGCGTGATCGAGGCCGGGCTGTTTCAGCAGGCGCTGTTCAGCGATGCCGCGCGCACCCAGATGCGGCGCTTCATGGCGCTGGGCGGACAGACGCGCGAAGCCGAGCTCAGAGTGGCGGAGCTGAGCGCCGAGGTGGCCCAGCCGGAATAAGCTGCGCCAGAATGAGCGGAGACGGTCCCGCGCATGAACAGCCATCTGCCTGAACAGCCGGGCTCCGCGCCGCTCGATGTCACCGTCATCGTCGCGGCGTGGAACCGGGAAAACCTGATCGCGCGCACGCTTGATAGCATCGCGGCGCAGACGCGGCGGCCCCGGCAGGTGTTCGTGATCGACGATGCCTCGCGCGATAACACCGCTCAGGCCGTTGAGGGCTGGATCGCGGCGCATGATCTGCCCGTGACGCTGCTGGTCAATCCTGAGAACCGGGGCGTGGCCGAAACGCGCAACGCCGGGCTGCGGCAGGCAGCAACGCGCTATGCGGCGTTTCTCGATTCGGACGATATCTGGCTGCCCGATGCGCTGGAGCGGCTGACCCCGCCGCTGGAGCAGGATCCGCACGCGGCTGTCAGCTGCGCCGATGCTAGCGTGGTCGGCGACGATGCGGGCGCGCAGAAGGTGGCCCCGGACCTGTTCGTGCCCCGGCTCGATCTGGCGCGCGATGTAATCCCGGCGCGCTCCGGCGTGCCCGGCCAGCTTGAACTGGCCGATCCGTCAGACCTGCTGCTGCTGACCAGCACCATTCCCACCTGTTCGGCAGTGTTCCGGCTGGACGTAGCGCGCGAAGCCGGGTTCATGCCCGATTTCCGCTCGGGCGAGGACTGGCTGTTCTGGCTGCGGCTGGCGCGGCGCGGGCGGTTCCTGTGCCAGCTTGCGCCGGTCGCCCACGTGCTGCGGCATGAAGCAAACCTCACGCACCACAGCCGCAATGCCTTCACCGCGCGCGAGCACCTGCGGGCCTTGCTTGCCTTGCAGGACGGATCGCTGGGCGTCGTGCTGACTTCCGCAGAGCAGGCGCGCGTGGCCGCTGCGCTGGCGGAAAAGGCCCGCGATTGGCGCTATCACCTCTCACGCCAGGGCTCGCGCGCCTATTGGCAGGGCCTGGATTGCGCACAAGGGCGCGCTACCGGCGGGCGCCTGCACCATCTGCTGGCAGACCCGCGCAGCATAGTTCGGGCCATTCTTGCCGGCTTTTAAAGCCCCCGGATAAAGGCATCGAGAGCGTGCGCCACGCCGTCCGGATCGCGGTCGGGCTGGAAATCCGCGCCGCCAACGATGGATTGCACGGCATCCGGGCGCATCGTGCCCGCGCGTTCGAACAGCGGCCACAGCACGTCGTCCTTCGAACACATGATGTGCAGCGGCACATCAACCGCGCGGTAGGCCGCTTCTACATCCTGTTCCCACACCGCGCTGAACGCCATCGGCATCGTTTCGCGGGCAATCAGGTGATCGACCATTTCGCGGCAGTGCAGATCGAGCGTTGCGCCCGCGCCGATCATCGCCAGATAGGCCCACGCCGTGTTCAGGAACGCGCCCGTGTCTTCCGCCGCAAAGGGCCGCACGAACGTCTTGCGGTACTCGGCCTTCTCCGCCTCGTTCACCAGCACCGGCCCGATCAGCGTGAGCGAGGCGAGGCGGCCGGGAAAGGCGCGCGGCATTTCCACCGCCGCGCAGCCGCCGGTGTGGTGCCCGCAGGCGTGGAACTGGCCCACCCCAAGGCTGTCGATCGCCTCCATCAGCCGGTCCGCCACATAGCGCATGTCGGGGATGGCGGCGGGCTGGTACGATTGGCCGAAGCCGGGCGAATCGAAGGCCAGCAGGTGATAGCGATCTGCCAGCCGCGCCATCATCGCCTCGAACATCGCGCCTGAAGAGGCGGTCTGGTGAAACAGGCAGATGGTGGGGTTTGCCGGATCACCCGCCTCACGCAGGTGAACCTGGCCATCACGGCAATCGGCATAGCGGCGGCGGATGATCATGCTGGCTCCCTGTCGGCTGGCTTGCCGCGTCGCCCTATCCTGCCATCCACGCCCTGCGGCACAAGCCATTTCCCTCCAATCACGCCCGAAATCGGGGTAAACTCGCCCCCCGGCCTGTTCCCTTGCCCCGGCCCGGCTTGCTATGGCGCAAGCTGCCATGACCACGAAAACCACCGACGCCGAGCCTGATCCCTTCGACGCCATCGTCGATGCGCCGTTCGATAGCGCGCTGTCGGAGCGCTATCTGGTCTATGCGCTGTCCACGATCACCGCGCGCTCGCTGCCCGATCTGCGCGATGGGCTGAAGCCCGTGCACCGCCGCCTGCTCTGGGCGATGCAGCAGCTGCGGCTCGATCCCACCGGCGCGTTCAAGAAGTCCGCGCGCGTCGTCGGCGATGTCATCGGCAAGTATCACCCGCATGGCGATGCCTCGGTCTATGATGCGATGGTCCGCCTCGCGCAGGATTTTGCGCTGCGCTATCCGCTGGTCGAGGGCCAAGGCAACTTCGGCAATATCGACGGCGATAACGCCGCGGCCTACCGCTACACCGAAGCGCGCCTCACCCGCACCGCGATGCGCCTCATGGCGGGGCTGGAGGAAGGCACCGTCACCTTCCACCCCACCTATAACGGCGAGGAGGAAGAGCCGGAAATCTTCCCCGGCCTCTTCCCCAATCTCCTCGCCAATGGTTCCAGCGGCATTGCCGTGGGCATGGCGACCAATATCCCCAGCCACAACGTTGCGGAAATCGTCGACGCCACGCTCATGCTGATCGACAATCCGGCGGCCACCCATGCCGAACTGATGGACGTGTTCCACGGCCCCGATTTCCCCACCGGCGGCCTCGTCGTCGATAGCAAGGCCGCGATCAGCGCGGCCTATGAAAGCGGCAAGGGCGCGATCCGCGTGCGCGGGCGCTTTTCCACCGGGCGGCAGGATGATGGCAGCTGGGAAGAAACGGGCATCGAGAAACTGGGCAGCGGGCAGTGGCAGCTCGTCCTCACCGAAATTCCCTATCAGATCCAGAAGGGCAAGCTGATCGAACAGATGGCCGCCCTGATTGCGGACAAGAAGCTGCCGATCCTGGAGGATGTGCGCGATGAAAGCGATGCCGCGATCCGCATCGTGCTCGTGCCCAAGAGCCGCAATGTCGATCCTGATCTGCTGAAAGAATCGCTTTACCGGCTGACCGATCTGGAAGTGCGCTTCGGCCTCAATCTCAACGTGCTCGATGCGCGCCGCACCCCCGGCGTGCTGGGGCTGAAGCTGCTGCTGCAGGAATGGGTGATCGCGCAGATCGACATCCTGCTGCGCCGCTCGCGCCATCGGCTCGAGAAGATCGCCAACCGGCTGGAGCTGCTGGGCGGGTACATCATCGCCTACCTCAACCTCGACCGCGTGATCGAGATCATCCGCACCGAGGATGAGCCCAAGCCGATCATGATGGCCGAGTTCGAGCTGACCGATCGGCAGGCCGAAGCCATCCTCAACATGCGGCTGCGCAGTTTGCGCAAGCTCGAGGAGAT
>JBIPOH010000194.1:0-6149 GCA_044379435.1 Novosphingobium sp. | reverse complement strand
TCACGTGCGGCAGATCGCCGCCCGGGCAGCGCATCAGGTTCGGGTTGCCCTGCGTGCCGATGGCCAGCACCACCGTCTCGGCCATGACGACTTCGCCACTGGTCAGCGTGATCGCATAGGGCGGGGCGTGGCGCTGCACTTCGGTCGTGGTGGTCGAACCATCACGCGCGCGGGTGACGATCTTCTGGACCGAACCTTCGATGGCAGGCCCGGTGCCCCGGATCGACTTCACCTCGGCGTTGTATTTCACGTTGACGCCAAGCTCTTCGGTGCGGTGGTTCCACTTGCCGAGGATGTCCTCGCGCTTGCCCGCATCGAATTCCTGATCGGAGCGCAGCACGAGCTGTGACGGCGTTGCCATCACGTGCTTGCCCTTCTGGTATTTGAAGATCGTGTCGGAAAGGTGGTCCGTCTTTTCCAGCAGGACGTGGTTGAGCTTCAAATGCGCCGCATGGCTCGCCGCGCTCATCCCCGCGGGGCCGGATCCGATGATCGCCACCTTGTAGACTTCGCTCACCGGTGCATGCCCCCGCATTGCGTAGCGCGGGCCCTTCTGTGTTGGCCCTGCGCCTTGTTTTCCCGACTTGCGATCCCGGTTGCGCCAGAGTGTAACCGAAGCGCTGCGCATTGCCAGCCGCAATTTGCCAGCTGCGGAACCGGGCTCCGCCATGCCACCATCGCTTGCAAGGCACCGCGCGCAGGGGATATGCCCCTGCGCAGAAGGTAGCGCCGATGGCAGCGCGCCGGGGGGAGCATGTAATGACCGACGCCGAGCCCAAGCCGACCGCCGGACCGGCTGTCGCTGCCTCTGGAAAGGGCGGGCGCGTGGTGCTGGCGCTCGCGGCGGTCGTTGCGCTCACCGCTGGCGGCGTCGCGGTCTGGCGCGGGCAGCGCGATGCCGAGATCATGGCTCAGCCGCCAGCCCCCACCGAAAGCCAGGCGCCTGCGGTCGATGACGTGATCACCCGGCTCGAGGCGCGGCTCAAGGCCAAACCGGATGATGCCGAAGGCTGGCGCATGCTCGGCTGGTCCTATTTCCAGACGCAGCGCTTCGCCGAAGCTGCCACCGCGCTCAAGGAGGCGACCAAGCTCGATCCCGAACATGCCGAGACGTTTTCGTTCCTCGGCGAATCGCTCGTGCTGGCGAGCAAGAGCGAGGGCAAGATCCCGTGGGATGCTCAGGCCGCGTTCAACAAGGCGCTCAAGCTCGATCCCAAGGATGCGCGCGCGCGCTATTTTCGGGCTGTGGCGATGGATCTGGCCGGGCAGCACCGCAAGGCGATCGACGCATGGTTCGCCCTACTCAAGGAAACGCCGTCCGATGCACCCTATGCTGAGGATATTCGCGCGGTAATCAAGAGCGTGGGGGATCGCTACAAGATCCCCTACGAGGAACGCCTCGCCGCCGCGCAGTTTGCCCCGCCGGCCAGCGGCATGGCCACCAATGGCGCGGCGGTTGCCTCGGGCGCGATCCCGGGGCCTTCCAGTGCCGAGATCAAGGCCGCTTCCGCTTTGCCCAAGGGCCAGCAGGAAGCGATGATCCGCGGCATGGTCGACGGACTGGAGGCCAAGCTGGCGAAGAACCCGGGCAATGCCGATGGCTGGATCATGCTGATGCGCAGCCGCATGCAACTGGGCGAGCCGGGCAAGGCGGCCAAGGCGCTGGAGGGTGGTCTTGCCGCCTTCCGCAACGATCTGGGTGCGACCCGCAAGCTGCGCGAAGCGGCCAGCGCGGTCGGTGTGCCGGCTGCGGCCGCAGCCAAATAAATGCGCATCTCTTAAAAAAGGTTTCGCTGCCGGTTACGCAGCGCGGTGCCAAATGGCGCGCAGAATTTCCATATAAGATACTGATAAAATGTTGTTTTCCAGGCATCTGCGAGAGGGAGCAGGCCCGGATGATTGCGCAGGTTGCTGGTGGTGGTGCTTACGATAAATTAACCTTTCATGTTCATTGGTCATATGGTTAATGGCGCTGAAGGCCCTGGTTGCAGGGCTGACCGCCATCGGGGAATGGCAATAAGGGGCTGATCCATGCGCGTGCTGCTGATCGAGGACGAGCCGACCACGGCCAAGGCGATTG
This sequence comes from Novosphingobium sp., assembly GCA_044379435.1. GTDB lineage: Bacteria > Pseudomonadota > Alphaproteobacteria > Sphingomonadales > Sphingomonadaceae > Novosphingobium. The sequence continues at coordinate 4,069 of JBIPOH010000194.1, read as the reverse complement.
AGCTTATGCTCACCACCGAAGGCTTCAATGTCTATGGAACCGATCTTGGCGAAGAAGGCCTCGATCTCGGCAAATTGTATGATTATGACATCATTCTGCTCGACCTTAACCTGCCCGATATGCACGGGTATGATGTGCTCAAGAAGCTGCGCGTCGCCAAGGTGCAGACGCCGGTCCTGATCCTTTCCGGCATTGCCGAGATGGACTCCAAGGTCCGCTCGTTCGGCTTCGGTGCCGACGATTACGTGACCAAGCCGTTCCACCGCGAAGAGCTGATCGCCCGCATCCACGCCGTTGTGCGCCGTTCGAAGGGGCATTCGCAGTCGGTCATCCGCACCGGCAAGCTGTCGGTGAACCTCGACGCCAAGACGGTCGAAGTCGACAGCGCCCGTGTCCACCTGACGGGCAAGGAATACGCGATGCTCGAGCTGCTTTCGCTGCGCAAGGGCACCACGCTGACCAAGGAAATGTTCCTCAACCATCTCTATGGCGGGATGGACGAGCCGGAACTCAAGATCATTGATGTGTTCATCTGCAAGCTGCGCAAGAAGCTGGCGCATGCCTGCGATGGCGAAAATTATATCGAAACGGTCTGGGGCCGCGGCTATGTGCTGCGCGATCCGGACGAAAAGCTGGAGGTCGAAGCGGCCTGATCCGCGCCGACCGTTTCCACCCGAATACGCCCCCCCGTGCAACGGCCCGCCAGCGATGGCGGGCCGTTTGCGTTTGGGCTTCAGCCGATCCGGCGAAACAGGTTGGTTTCCAGTCTGGGCAGCGCGGTTCCGGCCCAGATGATCGTCTCGGTCATCGATTTCCGATCGCGCGAGACGGTGTAGACTCGGGTGGACACCGGTGCGCCGTCCTTGCCCAGCGTCATCACCAGCGTGCCGGGCGCGGGCTGGCGCAGCGATCCGCTGTCAATGAACGGCATGTTGCCAGTAACGGGGACGGGCGCGGCATCGAGCGCGGCAGTGGATTGGGCATGAAACGCCGCGCCATCGGGGTTCACGATCTCCACGTGCGTGGTCCAGCGCGCATCGGGTGCCACGCTGAAGCTTATGGTGACGCTTTTCGGCCGCTCCCCTGCCGGTACGCGCACTACATCGAGCGCCCAGCGGCCAAGGAGCGGGGAGCCGCCAGCAACTGCTGCGGCAGGTTGCGGACGGGACGCCGCGCGGAAGGGCAGGTCTGCCGCCATGATGAGCGATCCAGCTGCGATGAGGGGTAGGGCGATCAACATGGCAATCTTTCCTTTGGCTGGGGAAAGCCCGCGGCTTGCGGGCTGTCCCGATCCCTCCGCCGCAGGGGATGTCATTGCCAGATCAGGATTCTTGTCCCAGATTTTCTGTTCATCCAGCAGCCGGGCAAGTTCGCGGCTGCTGCCCGCGCCAGTCTTGCGCCGCGCGTCGCGCAGGCGCTCGTTGATCGAGGCTTCCGAACGGCCCAAACGCACGGCGATGGATTTGACCGTGTGGCCGGCGGTAAGCAGGCGCAGGATCTCGATCTCCCGCGCGGTGAGCTTTTCCGCTAGCGGGCTGGGCGCGGCAGGTGGTGTTCCGGGCAGGTATTCCATGGCGGACATGAACCGCGTGTCACCACATGCCCTGTCGGGCGTCCATCCCAATTTTCTTGTCCCGGGCGCGGGGAGTGCATACCCGGCGCGGGGTTTGATGGAGGTCGATCACCGTGCGTCGTTCCGCTGCTTTTGCGAGTGCTGCCCTGCTAGCTGCCAGCCTGCCCTGTGCCGTGCATGCCGAGGCCGAAGCCGATGAAGCGCCGCAGCTCATTCTCGTCACCGCCCCCGGCGCCGGGTTGGACAGTGACGATGCCTTGCGCCTTTCGCGCGGGGATCTGGCGCGCGGCGGCCAGCCCGATCTGATCGGTGCGCTCACCCGCCAGATGCCGGGCGTCACCTTGCAGGATGCGGTGGGCAATCCCTGGCAGGCGGTGGTGGTCTATCGCGGGCAGGCCGCCTCGGGCGCGCAGGGGCAGGCGCAGGGGCTGGCTGCCTATCTCGATGGGGCGCGCTTCAATCTGCCGTTCGGCGATACGGTGTCGCTCGATCTCGTGCCCGATGCGGCGCTGCGCAGCGTGGAACTCCTCGATTCGAGCCCGGTCTATGGCCTCAACGCGCTGGGCGGGGCGCTCGTCCTCGAAACCGCGACCGGGCGCAGCGATCCCGGCCTCACCGCCAGCGCGTCCTACGGGGCTTACGGTGCGCATGATGTCAGCCTTGCGGCGGGCGGAGCGGCCGGGCGGTGGAGCGGCTTTGCGGCGGTGCAACTGCGGGGCGAGAATGGCTGGCGCGATTTCAGCACTTCGCGCCTTGCCAGCGGCTATGCCGATGTGGGCTATGATGGCGCGGCGGCGGGGCTTCATGCCAAAGTGATCCTCGCCAGCACTGGCCTCAGCGGAAATGGCGCGGTGCCCGAGGAACTGCTGGCGGTGCGGCGCAGCGGGGTGTTCACGCACCCGGACCGCACCGAGAACCGCTTCGCACGATTCAGCCTGCACCCCTGGGCCGATCTTTCGCCGACCACGCGGCTGCAAGCGGCCTTCTATGCGCAGTGGCAGCGCAGCCGGGCGCTCAATGGCGATGCTGCCGATATCGAAGCCTGTGAGGACGAGCCCGCCCTGCTCTGCCTTGAAACCGAAAGCGCCACTGAATCTGGGGGCGAGGAAGAATCGCAGGTCCTGACGGACCGCCTTGGCCGCCCGATCCGCGCGCTGGCGGGCGATCCGACTTATGCCGTGTTCAATCGCGGTGCGCTCACCTCGCGTGCGTTTGGCGTTCTGGCCCAGATTACCGACCGGCGGCCCTTGCTGGGTGGCAGCAATGCGCTCACGCTTGGCACTAGCCTTGATTATGGCCGAAGCGCGTTTGCCGCCTCGACCACGCTCGGGACACTCGATGAAACGCGCGGCGTGCAGGATGCCGGCCCGGTGATCGCGCAGGCAGATAACGCCATCGCGCCCGTTTCGGTCATCACGCGCAATCTCTATGCTGGGTTCTTCGCGGCGGAAACGCTGCCGCTGGGGCCGAACTTGCGGCTGGAGGCGGGGCTGCGCTTCAATCTCGCGGCGATCAAGCTGGAAGACCAGATTGGCACCGCACTCGATGGGCAGCACCACTTCACCCGGCTCAATCCGGGGCTGGAGCTGGATTGGGACGCTGCTCCCGGCCTTTCGCTGCGCGCAGGCTATGCCGAAACCAACCGCGCGCCGACCCCGGCGGAGCTTTCCTGCGCCGATCCCGAAGCGCCGTGCAGCCTGGCCAACTTTTTTGTTGCCGATCCGCCGCTGCGGCAGGTGGTGGCGCGCACGTGGGAACTGGGCGCTGCGGGCCGTAGTGCGGTGGGCGGCTGGCGGCTGGAATGGCTTGCCTCGGCCTACCGTGCCGATAGCCGCGACGAGATTCGCCGGGTTGCGGCGGGCGTGCGGGGCCGTGCCTATTTCCAGAACCTTGGCGATGCGCGGCGGCAGGGCATCGAGCTTTCGTTCACAGCGGAGCGCGGCGGGATGCGCATCGCGGCGAATTATGCCTTCAGCGATGCCACCAACCGTTCGCTGGTACGCATCGCCGCCCATGCCAATCCGGCGGCGGAGGAGGACGGCGCCATCACGATCCAGCCCGGTGCCCGGCTGCCCGGCGTGCCGCGCCACACCGCCAATCTCAATCTCGATTATGCCGGAAAGGCCGGGGCATGGCGGCGCTTCAGCGTGGGCGGCACGCTTTCCGCCCGATCAAGCCAGATCCTGCTGGGCGACGAATCGAACCGCGCCGCGCCGTTGCCGGGCTATGCGGTGTTCGATCTGCGTGGCCGCATCGAACTGCTGCGCGAAGTCGCGCTGTTTGGTGAAGTGCGCAACGTGCTCAACCGCCGCTTCGCCACCTTCGGCACGTTTGGCGAGATTGGCGAAGTGGCGCTGGCCGAGGCGCCGAACGCTGCCTCGCCGCGGTTCGTTGGCCCGGGCGCGCCGCGCCGCTGGACGATCGGCATCCGGCGCGGGTTCTGAAGGGCCTATTGACCGGCGTTATTGACCATCAGGCACCCCGCTGCCAGAGGCC
>JBIPOH010000229.1:0-5475 GCA_044379435.1 Novosphingobium sp. | reverse complement strand
ACCGAGCTGCATTCGACCGCAATCCGCGGGCTCGGCAGGCCATGCTGCGCGATGATATCCTCGAACTGCGCGCGCGGGGAGAAGGCAAAACCGGGCATCACCCAGCCATAGGCCAGTGCATCGGGCAGGGCCGCGCCATAGCCCAAGGGGTGGCCGGCGGCGCAGAACACCGCGAAGGCATCCTGATAATCGCCAAGGCCGATTGCGGCCACATCACGGTGCGCCAGCGGGCGCGAGGTGACCACGAGATCGACCCGGCGCGTGAGCAGCGCCTCCAGCAGTTCGCCATCGACGGCTTCGAGCATTTCGAACGAGAGCTGCGGAGTTTCGGCAAGGACCCGCCCTGCCGCATCGGCGACGAGCGTGCGCATGACCGCCGCAACCGCACCGACGCGCACCGTGCCGCGTCTGAGGCCGCCGAGCGCTGCGAGTTCATCGCGCGCCGCCTGCATCTCGCCGATCAGGTGGCGCGCGCGCGGCAGTATCAGCCTGCCTGCCTCAGTGAGCGCCATGCCCTTGCCGCCGCGTTCGAACAGGCGGTGGCCGAGCCGGGCTTCCATCGTCTGCACCAGTCGGCTGAGTGAGGGCTGAGTGAGGTTCACCACGCGGGCCGCGCGGCCAAGGCTGCCGGTATCGGCAATGGAGAGAAAGGCGCGAAGCTGGCGTTCATCGAAATCCATGCAGAGAACGTATGACTTTGCGGCCAATATGCAATTGTCTTGCAGGCCAGCGCGGTTCATTTTCGCCGCACAAAACACATTCGGGGAAGAGCCATGCCAACCGTGCGCGCCGTGACCATCGATCTGATGCGCGAGCTGGGAATGACCACGGTGTTCGGCAATCCCGGCTCAACCGAACTGCCGATGTTCCGGGATTTCCCGGCGGATTTTCGCTACGTGATGGGCCTGCAGGAAAGCGTCGTGCTGGGCATGGCCGATGGTTATGCGCAAGGCACCGGGCGCGCGGCCATCGTCAACCTGCACAGCTCTGCGGGCGTGGGCCATGCGCTGGGCAACCTGTTCACCGCCTTCAAGAACCAGACCCCGCTGGTGGTGACGGCGGGGCAGCAGGCGCGTTCGATCCTGCCCTACGAGCCGTTCCTGTTTGCCGAGCGCGCGGCTGAGTTCCCGCGCCCGTTCGTGAAGTGGTCGTGCGAGCCGGCGCGCGCAGAGGACGTGCCGGCCGCGATCCACCGCGCCTGGCTGGTGGCGATGGAGCCGCCGTGCGGACCCACGTTCGTCTCGATCCCCATCGACGATTGGGACCGCGACTGCGCGCCATTTGTGCCGCGCACGGTTCATGCCGCGCGCGGTGCGGATGAGGCTGCGCTGGCTGCTTGTGCGCGCGCGCTGGCGCGGGCGCAGCGGCCCGCCATCGTGGTCGGCGCGGGGGCTGCGCGGGATAATGCGTGGGACGAAGTCGTCGCGCTGGCGGAGCGGCATCAGGCCAGCGTCTGGACCGCGCCCATGTCTGCTCGGGGCAGCTTTCCGGAAGATCACCCGCTGTTCGCCGGGTTCCTGACCGCCGGGCGCGAGGCAATTGTGGCTGCGCTTTCCGGTCATGATTTCGTGCTCGCGCTGGGCGGGCCGATGAGCCTCTACCATGTCGAGGGACACGGGCCCCATGTGCCGGACGGCTGCGAGGTCTGGCTGATCGGCGACAACCATGTCCACGCCGCGTGGGCGCCTGCGGGCACTGCCATCGTGGCAGGGTGCAAGGCGGCGGCAGCGGCGCTGCTCGCGCAGGCGGGCCGCCCGCAGCGCGCCGCACCCGCGCCGCGCGCACCCGCCCCGGTGCCCGCCACCGGCGATGCGATGACTGACGCCTATGTCTTGAGCCGCCTTGCCGCCTTGCGCGCCCCGGATAGCGTGATCGTGGAGGAAGCGCCTTCCAGCCGGGGGCCGATGCACGATCATCTGCCGATCCTGCGCAAGGACACGTTCTACACCACGGCCAGCGGCGGATTGGGCCATGGCCTGCCCGCAGCGGTTGGCCTTGCGATGGCGCGCTCGCGCGACAAGGTGATTGCGCTGCTTGGCGATGGTTCGGCGATGTATGCGATCCAGGGGCTGCACGCAGCGGCGCAGCATGGGCTGGCGGTCAGCTTCGTGATCCTGAAGAACAACCGCTACGAAGCGCTGCACCATTTCGGCCGCATCTTCGGAATGCAGGAACTGGTCGGCACGACGTTTCCGGAACTGGATTTCTGCAAGCTGGCTGAAGGCCACGGGGTGGCCGCGCGCCGTGCGGGCGACGCAGCTACGCTTGATGAAGCGCTGGCATGGTCGCTGGCGGCATCCGGCCCCACTCTGGTCGAGGTGCTAGTGGCATGACCCTGAGGATATCGGACCTGATCGACGACCGCCCGGACGAGGGTGTGTTCCGCGTCAATCGCGCGATCTTCACTGATGCGGCGGTGTTCGAGGCGGAAATGCGCACGCTTTTCGAAGGCGGTTGGATCTTTCTGGGGCTGGAAGCCCAGGCACCGGGGCCGCACGACTATTTCACCACCTTTGCCGGGCGCGTGCCGGTTCTGGTCCAGCGCGACGAGGCAGGCACCTTGCGCGCCTTCCTCAATTCCTGCCCGCACAAGGGCGCGCGGATTGCGCAGCTGCGGCAGGGCACCGCGCGGCTGCACGTGTGCCCCTATCACAGCTGGACCTTCGACAGCGCAGGCCGCAACAAGGCCGTGAAGTGGAAGGCGGCGGGCTGCTATGCGGAAAGCTTCGACCGCGACGATCACGGCCTTGCCCCTCTGCCGCGCTTTGAGAACCGCCGGGGCTTCCTGTTCGGCAGCCTTGCCGCCGATGTGCCGCCGCTGGCCGATTATCTGGGCGAGGCGGGCAAGCTGCTCGATCTCGTGGCCGATCAGAGCAATGAGGGCCTTGAGCTGGTGCCGGGGCAGGTGACCTTCACCTTCGAGGCGAACTGGAAGCTGCAGCTGGAAAACTGCTCCGACGCCTATCATTTCACCTCGGCGCATCCTTCCTATATTCGCGTGCTGGAGCGGCGGCAGCAGGACATGAGCGACAGCGTGGTCGCCTCGGTGTGGGAAAACAGCGATTACTGGAAGGAAGACACCAAGGGCGTGGGCGGTGGCAGCTTCAGCTTTGCCCATGGCCACGTGCTCAACTGGGGCGTGTTTGGCGTGACCCCGGCAATCCCGCTCTATGAACGCGCAGCCGAGTTGGCCGAGCGCCACGGCGAGGGCAAGCGCGACTGGATGTTCAACATGCGCAACCTGACGATCTTCCCCAATCTGCAGGTGGCGGAAAACGCATCGAGCCAGCTGCGCGTGATCCGCCCGCTGGCGCCGGGCCTCACGGAAATGCGCACCTGGTGCATTGCGCCCAAGGGCGAAAGCGCCGCCGCGCGCCGCCAGCGCATCCGCCAGTACGAGGATTTCTTCAACCCGACCGGCATGGCGACGCCGGACGACACCATTTCCTACGAGAACTGCCAGATCGGCTATGCCGCGATGGCCGAGCCGTGGCTGCAAGGCTATGCACGCGGCATGACCGCAAGCGCGGCGGGCGGCAACCGCTTTGCCGACCGCATCGACCTTTATCCCGAACGCAGCGTGCTGGCGGATTCGCAGCTGTGTGATGAAACGCTTTATCACAGCTATTATCGCGCCTGGGCGCAGCGCATGGCCGGAGCTTTCGCAGCATGAGCGGGGCCCTCACGATCCGCGAGGCGGAAGATCTGCTCTACCGCGAGGCGCTGCTGATCGACAGCAGCCGCTTTGCCGAATGGCTGGAGCTGTTCACGCCTGACGCCGAATTCTGGATGCCTGCCTGGCGCGACGAAACCACGCCGACTGAGGACCCGGAGCGCGAGCTTTCGCTGATCTACTACAAGGGCCGCCGCAATCTGGAGGACCGGGTGATGCGGCTCACCTCTGGCCTCTCCACCGCATCTTCGCCTCCGCCGCGCACGGTGCATCAGGTGACGAACGTGCTGGTGACCAGCGCCAGCGGGGATGAAGGCGAGGTCTCCGCCGCGTTTACTTGCCACCGCTTCGATGTGCGGATGGACCGCACACACTGCTTCTTCGGGCGCTTCGAATACCGGCTGCTGCGCGAAGACGGCGCATGGCGGATCGCGCGCAAGAAGATCCTGCTGCTCAACGATACGGTGCCCACGGTGCTGGACATCACGGCGATCTGATCGGGCGGGCGGAAGGCTGGACGCACCCCTAACAGCACTTGTCACAGGCATGACGGCACTGGTGTGTGGGCGCATACGGCGCCTGCGGGCAAGGTTACCCCATCGCCGCAATCATGCAGCGGCAGGTTCAAACCGGGGTGTCTGTCATGTTTTCCAAGCCGAGGTTCATTGCGTTCTTTGCCCTTGCTGCCGGAGTGCTGGGCGGCATTCCGCTCACCGCCCATGCAGCCGACAAGGAGCCGCCGGTCACGCTGACGAAGTGCGACGCGGGATATGGTTCGGTCGCGCTGGTCGATGGCGATACGCAAGGCTGGACCAAGTATGGCCTCAGCTCTCCGCGTGAACTGATCGCGGCGATGGCGCGCGAATCCGGTTGCTTTGCGGTGCATGATCCGGCCAGCGGCAAGCCTGCCACGTTCCTGATGAACGTGATCGCGGGCGACAAGGAAGAGGTCGACAAGTCGATCGAGACCGCCAAGGGCGTGGCGATGGAAGGCCTCGTGCGCTCGGGCGCGGCCAGCGGTCTGGTGCGGGGCATTCCTGGCGGCGGATCGATGCTGGGCATGTTCGGCGGCTTTGGCGGCAAGAAGAAGGTCGTCGCGGCCGGCATCCGCCTGATCAGCCCGGCCAACGGTCAGACAGTCGCCTCGGGCGCGGGCGAAGTGAAGAAGACGTCGATCTCGTTCGGCGGGGGCGGCGGCACGATCGGGGCTGTGGCCAATGGCGCGACCGGTGCTGCCTATGCCGGAAGCAAGGACGGCCAGATGCTGATCGAGGCCTTCATCAAGGCGTTCAACGGCCTCGCCGCGCAGGGGCCCGCGCTCGCCGCGCTGGTTCCGCCTGCCGCGCCAGCACCGGCGGCTGCGCCAGCACCAGCAGCCGCTGCGGCCGCCGTCACGGCGGTCGATACCAAGATGTATGCAGCTGCCGACAAGAAGTCTGCCGCGCTGCGCACGGTGCGGGCCGGCACGTCGCTCACCCCCACCGGTCAGCGTAAGGGTCTTCTGATCGAAGTCAGCGATAGCTTCGGCACGAAGGGCTGGGTCTCGGTTGAGGACATGCGCTGAACATCTGCGCGAAGCAGCCAGTTGTCAGGGCGGCGTCCGGCGTGAATACTCGCGCAGGACGCCGCGCTCTTTGCGGCAGGCTGTTGCGGCAGGATTTGGGCGGGATCATCCGGGGGCAAGGCTGATGGGCAATCTCAATATCCTCTATGTCGAGGACGATCCGCGTGCGGCCGATGCCGTGCAGGCGCTGGTTTGTGCCGAAGGTGACCGGCTGGCCTGGGAACAGACGGGCATCGGC
>JBIPOH010000193.1:0-6179 GCA_044379435.1 Novosphingobium sp. | reverse complement strand
CGCAGATCACCCAGGGCGCCTCCGTCGGCAGCTTCTTGAGGTGGATGCGGCTGGATTTGTAGGAGCAGTGTTCGGACCACATGACCGAGAAGATGCCGAGTTCGACAAGGTTCGGCTCGCGCCCCAGCGCGTGGAGCACGCGGGCATATTCATCCTCGGACAGCCCATGGGCGGCGACGGTTTCGGCGGTGATTTCGGACATGTGAGGCCCTTAGCGGGGGCGAACGAGCATTGCGAGTCGGAACAGATGAGCGAGCTTCAGGAGAAGCGCTGCGTCTCGGAAATCTTCGAACGCGTGGCCTCGACCAGCAGCGCTAGCCCGGCGAGAACGGTGAAGGCGAACAGCGCGAGAAGGGGCTGCGCGGCGCTGACTTCGGTGGTGCGCGGGCCGAACCAGTCGGCCACCTGAAACAGCGCGAGGAAGCCTGCAAACAGGCCGAGGAACAAGCCCGAGCGCGGGCCTGCGGCGCGGGTGCGGGATGCGTAGAAGGCCAGCGTGCCGAACGCGAGCACCACTTCGAGCGCGCGTTCAGGCAGGGGGTGGTTCCACAGCCCAAGGCCGAGCTTGGGCGGCGAACCGGCCAGAGTGAGATCGGGCGCATGGACAATGAAATCGGCGAACCAGTGCGAGAGGACGCAGGCAAACGCGATTCCGGCAGCAGCGCCGCTGCGGGTGATCGCAAGCACCAGGCCGCCGAACAGCGCGCCAAGAACCCCTGCGCCCAGCAGGCTGTGGCTGTAGGGCATGTCGTGGAGATCGAGCCAGTTGCTGGCGGTGAAGCCAGGCACCAGCCGGTAGTGTTCGGCGCCTGCGAGGGCAAAGCTGAAGAACGCGAAATCGAGCACTTGCACCGCGATCACCAGCACGGCGAGCGGCGGGCTCTTGCGCGATACCGCCGCCGCCGCGAAGGCGGGGGCATAGTGGCCAATGAACATGGGCTATCCGGCGAACGCGCGCGCTGCCCATGTGGCAGCAACAGCAGCGGTCATGGTGGCAAAGGCGCCCCAGCACACGTCGATCACGGTCACATAAGTCGGCCAGCGGGCCAGCGTCGCCTGATTGGTGAAATCATAGGTCGCATAGCAGAGCGCGCCCAGCAGTGCGCCGTTGAGCGCCGCCGCGCCAAGCCCGGAGGCGATGCCGGGGCGGATCGCGAACCAGATCATGCCGCCAAGGTAGGCCAGGTAGAAGATCCCGGCCGGCGCAAGGCGGAAGCTGGGAGCGAGCAGATCACCAAGGGCAGGACGATAGAGGTTCGGCCCGGCCCAGCCGAGCCACAACGCATCAAGGCCGCCAAATACCACGGCGGCAACAATGTACGCGATCACCAATTGCATTTGGCCTCTCCTCGCCTCGAAGCTTGACCGGCTGCGGCTCGCCCGTCAATGCTTGCTCGCGATGGCACAGGATACGCAGATCGGCTCGCTCAGTTTCGAGGAAGCTCTGAAAGCGCTGGAGGATATCGTCCGCCGGCTGGAAAGCGGGGAGGCGCCGCTTGACGAATCGATTGATCTCTACGCGCGGGGCGATGCGCTGCGGGCGCATTGCCAGAAGCGGCTCGATGCGGCGCAAGCGCGGATCGAGGCGATTGTGACGGATGGCGCGGGCGGTGCAGCGGGCACCCGGCCTTTCGACGATGCAACAGGTGGTGCATGAACGCAATGCAACGGACCGATCCCTGGCAGGATCTGCTGCGCCCGGCGCTGAAGCGGATTGCCGAGGATATCGACAGCAGCTTCGATGCGCTGCTGCCGCTGGCGAATGATCCGCGCGACCGGCTGATCGAGGCCATGCGCTATGCCGCGATTGGCGGCGGCAAGCGGCTGCGCCCACTGCTGGTGCTGGCCACGGCCAGCCTGTTTGGCGCGGACCGTTCGATGGCCATCCGCGTCGGCACCGCGATCGAGGCGGTCCACGTCTATTCGCTGATCCACGACGATCTGCCGTGCATGGACAACGACGCGCTGCGCCACGGCAAGCCGACGCTGCACGTGGCCTACGATGAAGCCACGGCTGTGCTTGCGGGCGATGCGCTGCATGATTTCGCGTTCGAGGTCCTGTCTGATCCCAATCTTTCCGGCGACCCGTTCGTGCGGATCGAACTGGTCCGCACGCTGGCGCTGGCGAGCGGGATGAACGGCATGGCCGGCGGGCAGATGATGGACATCGCCGCCGAAACCGCCTCGTTCGATCTGCCGACCGTGACACGGCTGCAGCAGCTCAAGACGGGCGCGCTGCTGAGCGCCGCTGTCGAAATGGGTGCGATCATCGGGCGCATTCCGGCAGAAGGCCGCTCGCATCTTCGGGGTTATGCGCGCGATATCGGCCTTGCCTTCCAGATTGCCGACGACCTCCTTGATGCCGAGGGCGACGAGGAAGCGGCGGGCAAGGCGCTGCGCAAGGACGAGCAGGCGGGCAAGGAAACCTTCCTCTCGCTGCTGGGGCCGGAACGCGCGCGCGAACAAGCGCAGATGCTGGTCGAGCAGGCGGTGCAGTTCCTCGCCTCTTATGGCGAAGAAGCGGATCTGCTGCGCGCGCTGGCGTGGTTCATTGTTGAAAGGGATCGTTGAATGGGAGCGGGGGCAGCACAAAGGATCGGGGTATACCCCGGCACATTCGACCCGATCACGCTCGGGCATCTCGATATCATTCGCCGGGGGGCGAAACTGGTCGACAAGCTGATCATCGGCGTGACGACCAACCCTTCGAAGAACCCGATGTTCACGCCCGAAGAACGCATGGCCATGGTCACGCGCGAAGTGGCGGCGCAGGGGATCGAGAACGTCTCGGTCATGGGCTTCAACGCGCTGCTGATGAAGTTTGCCGAAAAGCAGGGCGCCAGCGTGATCGTGCGGGGCCTGCGCGCCGTGGCGGACTTCGAATACGAATACCAGATGGCCGGCATGAACCAGCAGCTCAACGACGGCATCGAGACGGTGTTCCTCATGGCCGACGTCAGCTTGCAGCCGATTGCTTCCAAGCTGGTCAAGGAAATCGCGCTGTTCGGCGGCGAGATCACCCGGTTCGTGACGCCGATGGTGCGTGATGAAGTGGTGGAGCGCGTCGCGCGGCTTGGCCAACTGGGCGATTACTGAAGGCCCGGCAGCAGCGCGCTGCGCCATTTGTTCATTGCGGCGTCATCACCAGAGGCCTATCCGCCGCCCATAGGGCTGGCGTGATCCGGCCGGAGTAATCAGGAATTGCGTTTGATGGCTTCGCGTTTGTTCAATTCGATGAGCCTCGGGCTCGCGCTTGGCGCGGCGCTCGTCGCTCCGCTTTCTGCCGCGCTGGCGCAGGGCGCGCCGGGCAAGGATCCGGTCAAGCCGATCAAGGTCGATCCGATCCAGCGTGCGCAGGGGCTGACTTATGCGGTCGATGCCGACATCAGCCATGATCCCGATAACGTGCTGGTGCTCGATCTTTCGAACGGCGGGCGCGTGGCGATCCGGCTGATGCCGCAATGGGCGCCGAGCCATGTCGAGCGGATCAAGACGCTGACGAAAGAGGGCTTCTACAACGGGGTGATCTTCCACCGCGTGATCGATGGCTTCATGGCGCAGACCGGCGATCCCACGGGGACCGGACAGGGCGGATCGAAGCTGCCGGACCTCACGGCCGAATTCAACGATATGCCGCATTTGCGCGGCACCGTCTCGATGGCGCGCACGGACGAGCCGAACACCGCGAACAGCCAGTTCTTCATCGTGTTCTACCCGCGCTTCGCGCTCGACCACAAATACACCAACTTCGGGCGGGTGATTGCGGGCATGGACATCGTCGACGCGATCACGCGCGGCGAGCCGCCGAAGAACCCGACGAAGATCGTGCAGGCCAGCCTTGCTTCCGAAGGCAAGGCACCGCCGCCGCCGCCTGCCCCGGCAGCGCCAGCGGCGTTCACTGCCGACATGCTGAGCAACTCCCAGTCCAACTGAGGTTCGCGGCTGGCGTCGGGCCGGCATGCTTCGACAAGCTAAGCATGAGCGAGGCGTGGTGTGCGGCCGCCAATCGAGGCCGGTTACCCCAAAGGCCCGCTCGTGCTGAGCTTGTCGAAGCACCAAAGCAGCGCTAGCGGCAGCGCATGCGTGTAGACCTCTTTGATTTCGAGCTTCCGCCCGAGCGCATCGCGCTGCGGCCCGCTTCCCCGCGCGATTCGGCGCGGCTGCTGGGTGTGAGGGCCGAGGGGCCGTTCACCGATGCCGTGGTGCGCGATTTGCCAAAGCTGCTGCGCGCGGGCGATGCGCTCGTGTTCAACGATACGCGGGTGATCCCTGCCCAGCTGGAAGGCGAGGTCGGCAACGCGCGGATCGGCGCAACCTTGCACAAGCGGATGGACCTGCGCCGCTGGCAGGCGTTCGTGCGCAACGGGCGGCGGCTGAAGCCGGGCAGCGTGATCGATTTCGGCGCGGGCGTTTGCGGTACGGCAGAGGAACGCCATGCCGATGGCAGCTGGACGCTGGCATTCGGCGGCGAGGAACCGGTCGAGGTTCTGCTGGAGCGCGCGGGGCGTATGCCCCTGCCGCCCTATATCGCTGGAAAGCGCCCCACGGATGAGCGCGACCGCGAGGACTACCAGACGATGTTTGCTGCTGAGGACGGCGCAGTCGCGGCCCCCACAGCGGCGCTGCACTTTACGCCGGAACTGATGGCGGCGCTGGCCGAGGCGGGCATAGGGCATGAAACGCTGACCCTGCATGTGGGCGCAGGCACGTTCCTGCCGGTGAAGGCCGACGATACCGACGACCATGCCATGCATGCCGAATGGGGCCGGATCGAGCCCGAAGCGGCGGCGCGGCTCAATGCGGTACGCGCGGGCGGTGGGCGGATCATCGCAGTGGGCACGACCAGTCTGCGCCTGCTGGAAAGCGCGGCGGACGAGCACCGCGTGATCCATCCGTTCGCGGGCGATACCAGCATCTTCATCACGCCGGGTTACCGCTTTCGCGCGATTGACGGGCTGATGACCAACTTCCACCTGCCCAAATCAACGCTGATGATGCTGGTCAGCGCGCTCATGGGGCTGGAGCGGATGCAGGCGGCCTATGCCTATGCCATCGCCCACGAATACCGTTTCTATAGCTACGGCGATTCGAGCTTGCTCATCCCCTAAGCTGCGACCATTTCTGCCACGGCATCGAGCACAGCAAGGCGCTGTTTCTTCAAGGCTTCGAGGTGCTCGTCGGACGTCGGCTCGATCCCGGTTTCGGCGCGGTGGATTGCCTTGTCCAGCTGGTGGTAGGCATCGCTGAGCTTGCGGAAATGCGCATCGTTCACTTTCAGCGCGTGAAGCCTGGCCGCAGCGTCGGGGAAGGCGGCGGCAAGATCGTGGGCAGAGTGGCTCATGGGTGGTTCCTTTCGTGAGTGTGAAAGGAGCCTAGCAGGGGGATCGGGCCCGCGAATTGAGGTCTGTCAATTCGCTCAGCTCGTGAACCAGCCCCAGACGAGGCGGCCGGTCAGCGCAAGGCTGGCCGTGACGAGCAGCGGCCTGATCAGCGCCGCGCCGTAGCGGGTGGCGAGGCGCGTGCCGATCAGCGCGCCCACCATCGAGCCTGCGCCCATGCACAGGCCCAGCAGCCAGATGACTGGTCCGCCCGCCGCAAAGACCACGAGGCTGGCGGCGTTGCTGGCAAGGTTGAGCAGCTTGGTGAGGCCGGTAGCGCGGGTGAGGCCAGGCCGCGCAGGGCGACAAGCGTGGCGGCGAAGAACTGGCCCGTGCCGGGGCCAAAGAAGCCATCGTAAAAGCCGATCCCGCCCGCGACCGGCAAGTAGCCCTTCTGCGAAAGGCGCGCCTCGCGCGGGGCATCGTCCATGCGCGGGGAGAGCAGCGTATAGAGCGCCGCGCCCATCAGCAGCAGCGGGACAACGAGGCGCAGGATATGCGCATCAAAGTGCTGGATAACGAGCGCGCCCGCGCCTGCACCAAGGAACGCGGCGGCCGTGGCGGGGAGGTTTGGCCGCAGCGCAAACAGCCCCGCGCGGTGATAGCGCGTGGTGGCGACGGTGGCGCCCATCGCCGATTGCAGCTTGTTCGTGCCGAGCATGAGATGCGGCGGAAGGCCGGCATAGATCAGCGCCGGCAGGGTGAGCAGCCCGCCGCCCCCGGCGATGGCATCGATGCAGCCCGTCAGCACTGCAAGGCCGGTCAGCGCGGGATAGAGCCAGGGGGCGAGGACGAAAACTT
>JBIPOH010000192.1:0-6199 GCA_044379435.1 Novosphingobium sp. | reverse complement strand
ACTGGCTGAAAGCCATCGCCGAAAAGTTCCTCACCGAAGAGGAAATGGAGAAGATCAAGGCGCTGGGATCTTGGGAAGAGATCATGGAGACGCTGAAGAAGCGGCTCGAGGAACAGCAAGAGCGCCATCAGGGCGGCAACAAGTGGGTCGGCACCGGCGGCACCAGCCCCTTCGGCAATTCGGGCTACAACCCCGAAGGCGTGCGCATCGGCGGCGAAAGCAAGCATGGACGCGCGATCAAGGTCTGGGAAAAGCGCGAGTTCGCCAACCTTGATAACACCAAGGAGCTCGGCACCCGCAACATCAAGATCGCGCTCCGCCGCCTGCGCCGCTTCGCGCGCGAAGGCCATGCCGACGAACTGGATCTACCCGGCACGATCGAAGGCACCGCCAAGCAGGGCTGGCTCGATATCCGCATGCGCCCCGAGCGGCGCAATGCGGTCAAACTGCTCCTGTTCCTCGATGTCGGTGGCTCGATGGACCCGTTCATCAAGCTGGTGGAGGAGCTGTTCAGCGCGGCCACTGCCGAGTTCAAGAACATGGAGTTCTTCTATTTCCACAACTGCCTCTACGAAGGCGTGTGGAAGGACAACAAGCGCCGCTGGTCCGAACGGACCAACACGTGGGATCTGCTCCACAAATATGGCCACGATTACAAGATCGTGTTCGTGGGCGATGCAGCGATGAGCCCTTACGAGATCAGCCACCCCGGCGGCTCGGTCGAGCATTTCAACGAGGAAGCGGGCGCTGTCTGGCTTCACCGCGTGGCGCAGACCTACCCCGCCACCGTCTGGCTCAATCCGGTGCCCGAGAAGCAGTGGAACTATTCGCAGTCGACCAAGATGATCAAGGATCTGGTTGGCGGCTCGATGTTCCCGCTAACGCTCGAAGGGCTGGACGGGGCGATGCGCGAGCTGACACGCAAGAAGCACTAGGACCGCCTCCCGGACGGCAGATCGCTCAGGCCAGCGCCCCAGCCGCGCGCAGGAGCGCCTGCCGGACGCGCGCTTCCAGCGCAGCATCGAAGCGGACGGCGGGCACAGCAACGCTGAACACGCCGACAAAGCGGCCGTCGATGCGCGCGGGCACGGCATTGCCGACGATGCCCACGGTCGCTTCCTCGCGTGCCACGGCCATGCCCTCGGCGGTGATCCGGGCGATGTCTGCCAGAAGATCGGCTTCGCTGGTGCGCGTGTGCGCCGTGAACACCGCGCGGGTTGTTTCGGCGAAATAGCGGGCGCGTTCGGCCTGATCCATCGCGGCGAGGATGACTTTGCCCGCTGCCAGCGCATGGAGCGGGCGGCGTGTGCCGGGATCGACCGCATAGCGCAGCGCCTGATCGCTGGCTTCGGTAACAAGCGATTCCACTTCCCAGCCGCGCTGGACCATGAACGCGGCGGTCTCGTTGAGCTCGCCCTTCAGCGCACGGACCAGCGGCGCGACACGGTCGGCCAGCGGCAAGGCTTCCGGTGCGACCCGCAGCCGGTCAAGCCCCGGCCCCGGCAGATAGCGGCGTCCTTCACGCACCAGATAGCCCCGGTCTGCCAGCGTGGTGAGCAGATAGGACAAGCTGCTGACCGGAATTCCCAGCGCGCCCGCGATCTCCTGCGCCACCACGCCCTGCCGGTGCGCGACGACGAACTCGATCACATCAAGCGTGCGCAGCGCAGACTTGACCGGAGGGGCAGGAACCGATGCGCTCATCAGGGCGCAAACGTGAGGAGGCCGCGCCGCTCGGCAAAGCGCCAGCCCTCGTGCGTCAGGCGAAACAGATCATGGAACGAGCCGACGAGCGGGGCGCCGCTGCCAGTGAAGAGCAGCATCGCGCTGAAACCGCGCGCCAGTTCGGGGCCTTCGACGTCGATCACGACATTGCTGCAGATGTGGCGCGTGGTGCGCGCCGGACGCGAGCGGAACGCGGCGAGGATCGCCTCGCGCCCGTGGATCGGTGCGTCGGGCGCGGTGGGGCGCGCCATCAGGCCATCTTCGGTATAGAGCGCGGCGAGCTCGTCCCAGCGCGCCTCGTCGTTGAGATTGGCGTAGAGCGCGACGAGGCGCGCGCAATCATGTTCGATGGCGCGGCGTTCCTCGGCGGTCATATGCGCGCCGCCGCGATATCAGCGCCGTCGCGCAAGTTCCTGAGCTTGCGCCAGGTGACGATGGGGTCGATCTTGCCGTAGCCCGCGAACGTGCCGAAGCCGCAATCGGTGCTGCCGACCACGCGGTCCGGCCCGACGATGGCCGCAAAGCGTTCGATGCGCTGGGCGATCAGTTCAGGATGCTCGACATAGTTGGAGCAAGTGTCGATCACGCCGGGGGCGAGGATCTTGTCCGCAGGTAGCTTCGCGTCTTTCCACACCTTCCATTCATGCTCGTGGCGCGGGTTGGCGGCCTCGAACAGCACAGTGGAGGGGCGCGCCTTCAGCACGATATCGATCACGCGTTCGAGCGGGATATCGTGATCGTGCGGGCCTTCGTAATTGCCCCAGCACACGTGCATCCGCATCCGTTCGGGCGGGATGTTGGCGGTGGCGGCATTGAGCGCCTCGACATTCGCGGCGGCGACCTTGAGAAAATCTTCCTCGCTCATGTCCTGATAGCCAGTGTGGCGGCTCATCGCGAGATCGGGGCAATCGAGCTGGAGATAGAAGCCCGCATTGACGATGGTCTCGTATTCCTCGCGCATCGCATCGGCCAGATCGGCGAGATAGGCCTCGTGGCTGGGGTAGTGGCGATTGACCTGAAACGCAGTGATGAGGCCGGGCGACGCGGCGTTCATGAAGGCTTCGGTATCGGGCGCGGCGTGCTGGTCCAAGGCGGCGCGGAAGCGGCGGATATCGTCATGCAGCGGCTGCAGGGAGACGAGGCGCACATCGCCGATGCACGAGGCGCGGACGAATTCCTGGCTGCCCATGATCGCGGAGAGCTTTTTTGCCAGATTCGGCACTTCGGCCAGATCGGCGGCCGGCTTGCGGTCGATATGCCCGCCAAAGCCCGAAAGGCGCTCGATCATGTAGGTCGAGTAGCCGACCTTGCCCAGTTCACCATCCGAGACGACCGAAACGCCCGCTTCGACTTGCGCCTTGACCGCCGCATCGACGGCCGCGGCAACGGCGGTGTCGAACGCTTCAGCATCATAGGCTTCGCCCTTGTCCCGCGCGAGGAGCAGCGGGGTGAGTTCGTCGCCGCGCGGCAGGCTGCCAACATGGGAAGTCTTGATCCTGGTCATCACGCATCGCTCCAGTTCATATCCATGAACTTTTCATAGAGGATGGTGCGAGCGTGGCAAGGGTGGGATTGGGCGCGCGATTGTGGGCCCTCATCCGCGTTCCTGCCCCGGCCGCTTGCCGGTCATGCGCAAATAGAAGCGCGAGAAGTAGGACGGGTCGTCAAAGCCCAATGCGGTAGCGACCTGCGTGGCTGAGGCATTGGTGTAGCGCAGCAGGCGCTGGGCTTCGAGCGCGAGGCGGCGGTGAACGAGGTCCATTGGCGTGCAGCCAAGCTGCGCGGTGGTCAGGCGCGAGAGCGTGCGGCGCGTCAGGCCGAGGGCTTCAGCGTAGAAATCGAGATCGCGGTGCTGGCGGTAGTGAAGCTCGACCAGCTGGCGGAAGCGCGTGAGGCGTTGGTCATCGCGCGGGGACGCCCCCTCCCCTGCCTCATCGTGCCCGCGCGGAACGATCAGCGTGCGGATCAGGCTTTCGGCAAGCGCGAGGAACAGCGGTTCCTGCTGCTGCCATTCCAGCTGGAGCCACTGCTGCTGGAGCCCGAGCATCTCGCGCGCGAGCCACAAGGCACGGGCCGCAACAGCGCCGGACAGCGCGGCAATGCCGCCGCGTGCGAGCGTGGCAACCAGCGGGTCTGCCGCGCCTGCCGCCCGTGTGGAAAAGTCTGTCGACAAGGTGAGGACAAAGCCGCGCGTGCCCTGGCTGAAGCGGAAACCATGGACGGCGGCGGCAGGGACAATCACGCGCCCCGGACCATCAAGGTCGGTGGTCAACGCCTCCAGTGTCACCGAGGCGTGTCCTTCCTCTACCAGCAGGACCTGAACGAAATGATCGTGGCGGTGGACACCGATTTCCCAATCGTGGAGCGCGCTGCGCGTTGCAATCGTTTCGATATGTGCAAAGCCGCCGGAGGCCGGGGCATGACCTTCGCCGTAGAGTGCATAGCGGGGAATCGCCTCTGCCATGTCCCGAAAGTACCAAGTGTTTGTCCTGTGCCTGCATTCCTTCCGTTCGCCGCCAGTGTCAAATGACGAAACATGACCCGCGCGCTGAGCGGGCATCCGCGGGAGACACGATCATGCACACCCAAGTTGCCATTATCGGCGCAGGACCGGCGGGGCTGCTGCTGGGCCACCTGCTCAGGGCCGAAGGCATCGCGTGCGTGGTGATCGAGCGGCAGACGCCGGACTATGTCCTCTCGCGCATTCGCGCCGGGGTGCTGGAACAAGTGACCGTGGGGCTGATGGAACGGCTGGGGCTGGATGGCCGGCTCAAGGCCGAGGGGCTGGTCGAGGAAGGCTTCAATCTGGCCGACGGCGAACGCCTGATCCGCATCGATGTGGCGAAATTCACGGGCAAGACGGTAACCGTCTATGGCCAGACCGAAATCACGCGCGACCTGATGGACGCAGCACCGGAGCGCGGGCTTGAGGTGATCTACGGCGCCGAAGACGTGGTGCTGCACGATATCGAAAGCGAGACGCCTGCAGTCACCTTCCGCCGCGATGGCCGCGAAGAGCGCATCACTGCGCGCTTCATTGCCGGGTGCGACGGCTTCCACGGCCCTTCACGCAAGGCCATCCCGGCAAGCGTCGGCCGCGAATACGAGCGCGTGTATCCCTTTGGCTGGCTGGGCATTCTGGCCGATGTGCCGCCCTGCAACGCCGAACTGATCTATGCCAACCACGAACGCGGCTTTGCGCTGGCTTCGATGCGCAGCCACACGCGCAGCCGATATTACATCGATGTGCCGCTGACCGAGAAGATCGAGGACTGGGACGATGCGCGCCTGTGGGACGAACTGGCGGTGCGCCTTGGCCCCGAAGCGGCAGCGAACATGACGCGCGGCCCCGCCATCGAAAAGTCGATCGCGCCGCTGCGCTCCTATGTGTTCGAGCCGATGCGCCATGGCAGCCTGCTGCTGTGCGGCGATTCGGCGCATATCGTGCCGCCGACAGGCGCCAAGGGGCTCAATCTGGCGGCGAGCGACGTGCATTATGCCGCCGAGGCATTGTGCGGCTATTTCAGGCACCGCGACAACGATGCCGTGGCAGCCTATTCAGCGCGCGCCCTTGCCCGGGTGTGGAAGAGCGAGCGCTTCAGCTGGTCGCTGACCCGATTGATGCACCGCTTCCCCGAGGACGGCCCCTTCGAACGCGCGATGCAGGTGGCCGAGCTGGACTACATCGCCACAAGCGATGCGGCGCAGGCAAGCATCGCGGAGAATTATGTGGGCCTGCCCGTCTGAACTTCCCCCGTCTGAACTTGCCCCTTCTGATCTGCCAAATCGTCATGGAGCCGTCACACTAAAGCGACAAGGAACCGGTAAGGGCTGCTGTGCCCGCGTATTCAGGAATCCGGCTCCGATGCGGCAGATCGACATACTCCTTACCGAGGCTCTTCCCGGCGGTCATGACAGCTTCGCTCATGGCGATCTGCGCGTAGTGTTTCACGTCTGGAACTGGCGCGCGCCGCTGCCGCTGCTCGATGGCAGGCCGTGGGCGTTCATCGACTGGCTGCTGCCCGAGCTTTCAGGCCTTGAGCTGTGCCGCCGCCTGCGCTGCGATCCGGCAACCGAAGCCGCGCACGTGACCATGGTGCTGGACGAGGACGATGCAGATGCCCGGCGCCGCGCGCTGCGGGCCGGGGCGGATGACTATATCCTCGGCCCGCTTGGGCGCGGTGCGGTGCTGGACCGCGTGCTTTCGGTGCAGTTGCCCGAACGCGAAGCCCCGCAGCGCGCACTGCGGCTGGGCGAACTTTCGCTGGATCTGACCGCGCTGCAGGCCCGCTGGCAGGGCAAGCCCGTGCCGCTGATGCCCAACGAGCTGCGCCTGCTGCGCTATCTCATGGAACAGCCGGGGCAGGTCTTCAGCCGCACGAAGCTGATCGCGGCGCTGGGCAAGCACGACCAGCCGATCGATGAGCGCACGGTGGACGCCTGGGTCAGCCGCCTGCGCCGCGCGCTGCGCGAG
>JBIPOH010000013.1:0-20496 GCA_044379435.1 Novosphingobium sp. | reverse complement strand
GAACCGGCTGGTCTGCGAAGCGGCGGACCGCGCGATGCAGGTCCACGGCGGCATCGGCTATTCGCGGCACAAGCCGTTCGAACACATCTACCGCCACCACCGCCGCTACCGCATCACCGAAGGCGCAGAGGAAATCCAGATGCGCAAGGTGGGCGCGTACCTGTTCGGCTATCTCGGGCCGAGGAAGGGCATGTTCGGATAAAAGCAAAGGCGCGAGGAGCCAGAGCACCTCGCGCCTCACGCTTGTCAGGGGTGCGGAAGCGATGGCTTCCGCACCCTTTGTCTTGTTCAGGCGAACGCAGCCTTGAGATCCTCGACCAGATCGAGGCGTTCCCACGGGAAGAAATCGCCATCTGCCTTGCGGCCGAAGTGGCCATAGGCGGCGGTCGGCTGGTAGATCGGCTTGTTGAGGCCCAGATGCGTGCGGATCGCGCGCGGGGTCAGGCCGCCGAGCTTGGCATTGCCCTTGATCGCCGCTTCGATTTTGTCGTCGCCCACCGTGCCGGTGTCGTGCGTATCTACATAGAGCGAAAGCGGCTCCGACACGCCGATGGCATAGGCGATCTGGATTGTGCAGCGCGTGGCGAGGCCGGCGGCGACCACGTTCTTCGCCAAATAGCGCGTGATATAGGCCGCCGAACGGTCGACCTTGGTGGGGTCCTTGCCCGAAAACGCGCCGCCGCCATGCGGGCTCGCGCCGCCGTAGGTGTCGACGATGATCTTGCGGCCCGTCAGGCCCGCGTCGCCATCCGGCCCGCCGATTTCGAACGAGCCGGTCGGGTTGATGTAGTAAGTGGTTTCACGCAGCAGCACCGGCGGGATCACATCGGCGATCACGCGCTTCACATAAGCGTGCAGCTCGGCTTCCTTCTCGCCTTCGTCATAGCCCGGCGCGTGCTGGGTCGAGACGACGACAGCGGTGGCCGCAACGGGGAGCGAGCCTTCATAGCGCAGCGTGACCTGACTCTTGGCGTCCGGCTCAAGGAACGGGGCCGCGCCAGAGTGGCGATCAGCGGCCATGCGCTCAAGGATCTTGTGGCTGTAGTAGAGCGTGGCTGGCATCAGATCGGGCGTCTCGTCGGTGGCATAGCCGAACATGATGCCCTGATCGCCCGCGCCTTCGTCCTTGTTGTCCGCCGCATCGACACCCTGCGCGATGTGCTCAGACTGGCCGTGCAGGCGGTTGATGAATTCGAACTTCTCCCAGTGGAAGCCGTCCTGCTCATAGCCGATGCGCTTGACCGTATTGCGCACGGTCTGCTCGATCTCTTCCTTGGCGCCGGGAGCCCACTCACCGTTCTCATAAACGCCCTTGCAACGGATTTCTCCGGCCAGAACAACGAGCTGCGTGGTCGTCAGCGTTTCGCAGGCAATGCGCGCCTCGGGGTCCTTGGAAAGAAACAGGTCCACGATCCCGTCGCTGATCTGATCGGCAACCTTGTCAGGATGGCCTTCGGAAACGCTTTCGGACGTGAACAGGTAGTCGGTGCGCATGAGTGTTTCCCGTATGATATAAAGCTTTCTTTATGTGGCCTCCCTAGCGCTCTCCGCGCCGCCTTGCAACCACGAGCGATGTCCCAATCAGCAACACCGCCCAGCCAAGCGCGAGCCAGTTGCCGACTCGGGCGAACAGGGTGGCCGCATGGGCTGGCGGCACCAGCCCGTCGAGCCGGCCGGCGGTGCGGTGCGGGACGGCCTGCCGGACCACGCCATCGGCATCGATCACCGCGCTGATTCCAGTCGTCGTGGCGCGCAGCACTGGCAGGCCCTCCTCGATCGCGCGCAGCCGCGCCTGCGCCAGATGCTGCGGCGGGCCCCATGTGCCGAACCAGCCGTCGTTGGAGGGATTGAAGATGTAGTCCGGCCGGTGGGTGCGGTCGGTCACTTCGCCGGAGAAGATGATTTCGTAGCAGATCTGGAGGTCCGCCTTGCCGTGCCCGCCAAAATCAAGCGTGCGCGGGCCGGGGCCGGGCAGAAAATCTAGGCTGCCGGAGACCAGACGCGAAAGGCCGAGCGGTTCCAGCAGCCCGCGCAGCGGCAGGTATTCGCCATAAGGCACCAGATGCGCCTTGGCATAGCTGCCGCGAATCGCCCCGTCGGCGCCCAGTGCGGTGATCACATTGCGCGCGCCCGTCACCTCGCGGCCCGCCATCACGAGGTCGCTCGCACCGGTCAGCAACAGGCTGCCGGGGCCGATCACGCGTCCGATCCGCATGCGGGCCACGTCCGGGTCAGCGGCAAAGGTCGCGGCGTTGTAGAAGGCTTGCGGATAGCCGGGGCGCAGATAATCAGGCAGGCCGCCTTCGGGCCAGAGCACCACACGCGGCGTGCCCGGGGCGCGGGGCAGGGAGAGGCGCGCCATGTCCTGAAACTGGGCTTCGAAGAGGCTGGGATTGTTGATCACGTCCTGCCCGATGTTCGGCTGTACCAGCGTGTAGGGCAGGCGCCCTTCGCCGCCAGAGCCATGTAGCGGCAGCAGCATGAGCGCTGCGGGCGGCGCGGCATAGGCGAGCGCACGGCCCCACGTGCGGCTTTGGGCCGAGCGCCACGCAAACAGCCAGAGCCCTGCCAGCATGACGACAAGGCCGGAAAGGGCATATGTGCCCGTCCACGGCGCGATGGCAGCCAGCCCCGGGCGCGCAAAACCGCCCAGCGCTGCGATGGCCAGCGGGTTCCAGGCAAAACCGGTGAACAGGGTGGCGCGCAGGTATTCGGCCAGAATCCAGCTTCCCGCAAAGGCTGGCAGCAGCGCCGCGCGCCAGCCGCGCGCCAGCCAGGCGGCAAGGAAGGCAGCAAGCGCCGGAAACGCAGCGAGGTAGACCGCCAGCAGCACCACCGCGATCCACCCCAGCCAAGCCGGCATTTCGGCCTGATAGGTAAAGGCGGCGGCGATCCAGTTATTGCCCAGCGTGAAGTGGCCGAGGCCGAACAGCCAGCCTGCCAGCGCGGCGCGGCGGGCCGAGCGGGCGTGCTCTATTCGGTCGATCAGGAAGGCAAGCGCGGCCAGCGTGAGGGGCCACAGCGCCAGCGGCTGAAACCCGGTTGCCGCCGCGCCGCCCGCACCGATCAGCGCAAGCGGCATCCAGCGCGGGGCACGATGCGGCACGGCTCCAGCCCGTTCAGGCGCAGCGCAGGGCCGCGATCAGCCTTCAGCTGCCTCGGGCAGCGGGGTCTTGCGCGGACGGCCGCGACGCTTGGGCGCGGGTGCTTCCGCCTCGGCTGCAGGTGCTTGCGGTTCCGGCTCGGGCGTGGCGCGAGCGCCGATCGCGGGCGGCAGGATCATCGGATCGAGTGCGGCGACTGGCGGCGCTTCGGCATCGCGGTGCGGGCGGCGGTCGGTGCGTGGGCGCAGGCCGCGCTGCGAACGGCCTTCGCGCACGAAGGGGTTTGCGACTGCTTCACCGCTGGGTTCAGCCTCACTTGCGCGGGTGATCTCTTCGGCGGGTTCCTGGCTTTCAGCCGCAGCAGCGCGCTCGAAGCGGGGCCGATGGGGTTCGCGCTGCTCGCGCGGCTCACGCTGTTCCCGTGGCTCGCGTTGTTCGCGCGGTTCGCGGTTTTCCTCGCGGCGGCTCTGCGGGCGGTCGAATGCGGGGAAATCGGCGTCCATGCCGAAGTCCATGCCCTCGTCCTCGCCCTCATTCTCGCTCCAGCGTTCGCCTGGCAGGCGCTGGCGCTGTTCGTCGACGCGCGTGCGGCTGTCGGCGATGACGCGGAAATAGTGATCGGCAAATTGCAGGTAGTATTCGGCCTGCACGCGGTCGCCGTTGAGATGCGCATCCTGTGCCAGCTTGCGATACTTTTCGAGCATCTGGGGGGCGTTGCCCCGGGCGCGGCTGTCGATCCGGTTAAGCTGCTGGCCGCCACCCTGCGGGCGGTTGTTGTTCCCGCGACCGCGCCGGCGGTTGTTGTTCCCACGATTGTTGTTCAAGTCAGGTACTTTCCTGTTTCTGTGCAACCGAGACCCAGATTTCGCGAAACCTTCTCTGCGAACTGGGCCTGACGTGGCGCAACTTCCGGGTTCGATCCACATGACCCCGCTGCCGCGCATCCTTCTCCACGAACAAATTCTATCGTGGTTCCCAGCATTTGCGTGTCTGCCAGCCTTATGAGCCGACCATCGATGCAAATGGTGGATTGAGCCGGGACGGGAAGCCATCGTCCCCCTGCCTGTGGCTCTGATTAGTGACGCAGTGGCGGCTTGCCAAGCGAAATATTCGGCTCTTCCAGCGCCATTTCGATGGTGCGAGGCCGCCCGGCAAGATCGTGATGGACGCAAGCGGAAAGCCCGGCCGCATGGGCAAGCGCCGTGACCGCCTCGCCCTGCGCCGCGCCGATCTCGAACAGGGCGGTTCCGCCGGGGGCCAGCAGCCGGGGCACCTCGGGGATCAGGATGCGGTAATCGTCCAGCCCGTCCGGCCCGGAAAACAGCGCCTCGGCAGGCTCGTGCGCGCGGACGGAGGGTGCAAGGTCAGCGTCGTCTTCCACATAAGGCGGATTGGCGAGGAAAAGCTCGAACTTGCCAAGACTGTCCGCCCATCCCGGCTGCGTCCAGTCGCCCGCCACGATCCGGGCGCGGGCGGCCAGGCCGTTGAGCAAAGCATTGCGGGCGGCGATCTCGCGCGCTGCCGCAGAGCGTTCGAGGCCGATGCCTTGCGCCTGAGGCCAGAGCGAAAGGGCCGCCAGCAGCAGCGCGCCCGAGCCGGTTCCGCAATCGAGAATGCGCACCGGAGGGCAGCTTTCCCGCACGTTCCGCGCAACCTCGATCAGCGTTTCGCTATCGCCGCGTGGGATGAGCACGGCCGGGCTGACTTCCAGATCGAGCCCATAAAACGGTTGTGTGCCAAGGATATAGGCCAACGGTTCGTGGTTCGCGCGGCGGTCCAGAATGGACGTCAAGCCTGCTGGAGGTTCTACATCCATGTGCCGAAGCAGCAGTTCGGTGCGCGAAACCCGCAGTGCGTGCGCTATCAGCAGTTCGGCATCAAGCCGGGGGGTATCGCTGGTGGCGGCGAGGCGGGTGGCAGCCTCGCGCAGCGCTTCCCGGACGGACCTAGGCATCGAGTGCGGCGAGGCGCTTGACCTGATCCTCGGCGGCGAGCGCCTCGATCAGTTCGCCAAGCCCGGGGCCTTCGAGGATTTCGGGCAGGCGGTGCAGCGTGAGGTTGATGCGGTGATCGGTCACGCGGCCTTGCGGGAAGTTGTAGGTGCGGATGCGCTCGGAGCGGTCGCCGCTGCCGACCATGGCCTTGCGCGCCTCGGCCTCTGCCCCATGCGCTTCGGCGCGGCGGAGGTCATAGAGGCGCGTGCGCAGCACCTGCATCGCCTTGTCCTTGTTCTTGTGCTGGCTGCGCTGGTCCTGCTGGATCACGACAAGGCCGGTGGGCAAGTGGGTGAGCCGCACTGCCGAATCGGTCGTGTTTACGTGCTGCCCGCCCGCGCCTGATGCGCGGTAGATGTCGATCTTGATGTCGCCCGGCTCGATCTGCACGTCCACTTCGTCTGGTTCGGGCAGCACCGCCACGGTTGCGGCGCTGGTGTGGATGCGCCCGCCGCTTTCGGTGACGGGCACGCGTTGCACGCGGTGGACGCCGCTTTCGTACTTGAGCCTGGCGAACACCCCGGTGCCAGCCACGTTGGCGACGACTTCCTTGAAGCCGCCCAGCTCGTTGGCGTTGGCCGACACCATCTCGACCTTCCAGCCCTGCTCGGCGGCAAAGCGCTCGTACATGCGGTAGAGATCGGCGGCGAACAGCGCGGCCTCGTCGCCCCCGGTACCCGCGCGGATTTCGAGCATGGCGGGGCGGCTATCGGCGCTGTCACGCGGAAGCATGGCAATGGCGAGCGTGCGTTCGGCTTCGGGCAGTTCGGTGCGCAGGTGGGCGATTTCTTCTTCGGCCAGCGCGCGCATTTCGGGATCGGGGTCGGTGCTGGCGCTGAGTGCGGCCAACTCGCTCCGCATTGCGCTGACATGCGCGGCGGCGCGGGCGACGGGCTCAAGTTCGGCGTAGTCACGGCTCGCGGCGACGAAGGCCGGGCCTTCAAGCGTGCCCGAGGCAAGCCGCGCTTCGAGTTCGGCAAAGCGGGATGCAATCTGGGCGAGGCGCTGGTTGGAGACGGTCACCGCGGTTCCGCAAAGAAGGCCGTGAAAATCTCGCCCGCACGCTCGGTTCCGGCGCGATCCGGCAGAGGACGGAAGCTCTGTGTCGGACCGGAGTCGCGAACGCCCAAGGAAATGAGCGCGGCGGGGGCCATCTTCTTGGCGCGATCAAAGCGCTTTCGTGGGCTGCCGGTGGCGACAAGATCGGCGGACACACCAGCGCGGCGCATGGCCGCGACCAGCGCCATGCCTTCTATTTCCCGCTCGGCATGTTCGGCGACAACGATGACGTCGGCCTTGGCCTCGCCCTTGTCACCCACCAGCATCGCCAGCCGCTCGATCCCTGCGGCCCAGCCAACTGCCGGGGTGTGCGGCCCGCCCAGCGCCTCGATTAGCCCATCGTAACGCCCACCGCCCAGCACGGTGCCTTGTGCGCCGAGCCGGTCTGTTACGAACTCGAACGCGGTGTGGCGGTAGTAGTCTAGCCCGCGGACCAGCGTCGGCGCGCGGGTCCAGCTTACGCCGGCCGCATCAAGGCCGGCGGTAACCTTGCCGAAGAAGTCCTGTGCTTCGTCTGAAAGGAAAGCGTCGATCATCGGCGCATCGGCGGTGAACACCTTGTCGCGCGGGTCTTTGCTATCAAGGATGCGCAGGGGGTTCTTCTCCAGCCGCTCCTGCGAATCCTCCGAGAGGTCGCCCTTCACCGCGCGGAAATAGTCCACCAGCGCCGCCCGCCATGCCTCGCGGCTGGGGGCATCGCCCAGGGTGTTAAGCTGGAGCGTTACGCCGTCCGCAATTCCGAGCTCCTTGAGGATCTGGTCGGCCATCACCAGCAGTTCGACATCCGCCTGGGGCTCGCCCGCGCCGATAATCTCGGCGTCGATCTGGTGGAACTGGCGGTAGCGGCCCTTCTGCGGGCGTTCATAGCGGAACAGCGGGCCGTGCGTCGCGAGCTTCAGGGGCGCGTGCTGCTGCCAGCCGTTGGTGAGGTAGGCGCGCGCGATCCCCGCAGTGAATTCGGGCCGCAGGGTCAGCGATTCGCCGCCGCGATCCTCGAAGCTGTACATTTCTTTGGAGACGACATCGGTCGTCTCACCCAGGCTACGGCTGAACACGGCGGTCTTCTCGAACACCGGCATTTCGGCGCGGCGGAAACGGTAGAGTCGTCGCACGCGCTCGAAGGTCTCCACCACGAAGGCGAAGCTTTCCGCATCCGGGCCGAAGATGTCCTGCGTGCCGCGGATCGCCTGCGGGGTCGCGGGGGCTTGCTTGGGGGTTTCCTTGGTCATGTCAGTGCGCGCGATTAGCGGGATTGTGGCTGACGGGAAAGGGGCTGGGGGACAAGGGCCTGCACCTTTGCGCGGCCGGGTGCCCGGTTGCAGTCGCGAAAACTTCGCGCCATGAAGATGTGATGACTTTTCTGCTCAAGCGCTCCGCCGCACGTCCCGCCATTCTGCGCCCCGTTCTCGCCCTGGCCGCAGCCCTGCTTTCCACCAGCGCCGTCGCGCAAGTCCAGCCGCCCGCGAACACGCGGCCAATGGCGGTGCCGTTCGTCGATCCGATCCCGGCGGCTGAGGACAAGCCCTATCCCGGAACGATCAGCCTCGCGATCGATGCCAGCGACGTGACCACCGGCGCCTACCGCGTGACCGAGACGATCCCCGTGCCGCCGGGCACCACGAAGCTCACGCTGCTCCATCCCAAGTGGCTGCCGGGCAATCACGGGCCGAAGGGCACCATCGCCGAACTCGTCGACATCCGCTTCTATGCAGGCGGCCAGCTGCTGAGCTGGACGCGCGATCCGGTCGATGTGTTTGCCTTCCATGTCGATGTGCCTGCCGGTGCGGCTGAGATCACCGCGAAGTTTATCCACACCTCGCCGCTGCGTGAAAGCGAAGGCCGCATCACGATGACGCGCGAGATGCTCAATCTGCAGTGGGAGAAGATGAGCCTCTATCCCGCCGGGCATTACGTGCGGCAGATCAAGGTCAAGCCCACGGTGACGTTCCCCGCCGGCTGGCAGGTGTTCACCGCGCTCGATGGCAAGGCCGCGAGTGGAAACGTCGTGTCGTGGGACGTGACCGACTACGAGACGCTGGTCGATTCGCCGATCTTTGCCGGGCTGTACGCCGCGCGGCACGATCTGGGGCAGGGGGTGTGGTTCGATCTCGTGGCGGACAAGCCCGAGTATCTGAAGATCGCGCCGGAGAACCTGCAGGTCTATCGCAACATGGTCGATGAGGCGCTGCTCGCATTCGGTGCAAAGCACTTCGATCATTATGATTTCCTGCTGGCGATGACCGACCGGATGGGCGGCATTGGGCTGGAGCATCACCGTTCGAGCGAGAACCAGTATGAGCCGCGCACGCTGATCGACTGGGCCGCGGGCGATTGGGACCGCAACGTGATTCCGCACGAATTCTCGCATTCGTGGGACGGCAAGTATCGCCGCTCGGCGCGGCTGTGGACGCCGGATTACCGCGCGCCGATGCAGGATAACCTGCTGTGGGTCTATGAAGGGCAGACGCAGTTCTGGGGTCTGGTCCTCGCCGCGCGTTCGGGGGTGCAGAGCAAGGAGCAGGTGCTGGGCCAGTTTGCCAACTACGCAGGCTCGTTCACCCAGTATCCGGGCCGCGAATGGCGGTCGGTAGAGGATACCACCCACGATCCGATCATGGCGAACCGCAAGCCCAAGCCGTTCAGTTCGCTGGCACGCAACGAGGAATACTACACCGAGGGTGCGCTGGTGTGGCTGGAAGTGGATGCGATCCTGCGCGATGCCACCGCGGGCAAGAAGGGCATCGACGATTTCGCCAAGGCCTTCTTCGGCATGAAGGATGGCGATTGGGGCGTGCTGACTTACGAGCAGGACGACGTCGTGAAGACGCTGCAAGCGCTCCATCCATATGACTGGGCGGGGTTCTTCAAGACCCGTATCCAGACTCCGGGCCAGCCCTCCCCGCTCGGCGGGATCGAGCGCGGCGGCTATCGGCTGGCATGGAAGGACGAGCCCAATCCTTATGACAAGGCCCGCATGGCGGGGGGCAAATACATCTCGCTCAACCATTCGATCGGTCTTGCCATTGATAACGACGGCAAGGTTTCCGGCAGCCGCTGGGATGGTCCGGCGTTCCGCGCCGGGATCGTGACCGGCATGCAGATCGTCTCGGTCAACGGGAAGGCTTATGATCAGGAGACGATCAAGGCAGCGATAACCGCAGCCAAGGGCACCAGTTTGCCCATCGAGTTGATCGTTAAGCGCGACGATCTGGTCCGCACCATCGCGCTGTCTTATCATGACGGGCTGCGCTGGCCATGGCTGGAGCGCGCCGCGCCCGGCACCGCACCCACAGGGCTCGACAGGCTGCTGGCGCCGCGCGCCCCGGCGGCAAGGAAAACAGCGGCAAAGTAGCCTGCGGGTAAGCTGCGGGTAAGCTGCGGGGTGCGGGATTGCCACCGCACCCTCATGTTGATGTTGCGGCGCACAAACTGCGGCGCTAGAGACCGCGCAATCCTGTCACCCGGCCCGCGCGGCCCAGCGAGAGCATCCCATGAACATCGACATGATCCCCACCGGCGAGAACCCGCCTGAAGCCCTTAACGTGATCATCGAGGTTCCCGTCGGTGGCGAACCGGTGAAGTACGAGTTCGACAAGGCTTCGGGCGCGCTGTTCGTGGACCGCATCCTCCACACGCCGATGCGCTATCCGGCGAACTATGGTTTCGTCCCGCACACGCTCTCGCCCGATGGCGATCCGCTCGATGCGCTGGTGATCGCACGCTCGCCCTTCGTCCCCGGCTCGGTAGTGCGCGTGCGGCCGATCGCGGTGCTGAACCTGGAAGACGAGCATGGCGGCGACGAGAAGCTAATCTGCGTGCCCGACGACAAGACCTTCCCCTATTACCGCGATGTGGCGGAGAAGAGCGATCTGCCCGAGATCGTGCTGCAGCAGATCGAGCACTTCTTCACCCACTACAAGGACCTGGAGAAGGAAAAGTGGGTCCGCGTCGGCAAGTGGGGCGGCGCTGATGATGCCAAGCGCATCACGATTGAAGCGATCGAGCGCGCGCAGGCCGCCGCCAAATAAGGTATCGGGTGAGGGCGCCTTGCGGGGCGCCCTCGCTCAATCCCCCGCGACGCTGAGCCCGTCGATCCTGAGCGTCGGCACATCTATGCCGCGCCAGGTTTCGAGGTCGTCTGCCGCGATGAGCCGGGCGAACATGTCGATCAGGTTGCCGGCTACGGTAAACTCGGCAATTGGCCCGGTGATCTCACCGCTTTGGATGCGGAAGCCCGAGGCACCCCGGCTGTAATCGCCCGTCACGCCGTTGACGCCGTGGCCGATCAACTCGGTCACGTAGATCCCGTCGGCAATATCGGCCATCAGCGCCGCGGGGCTGACACGGCCCGGTTGCAGCACCAGATTGCCCGCCGTGACGTGCGGCGCGCCCGATCCTCCGCGTGAGGCGTGGCCAGTGGGCATTGTCCCAAGCTGGCGGGCGGCGGCCGCATCCATCAGCCAGCCAGTGAGGCGGCCGGCCTCCACAAGGTTGCGCGGTCCGGTGGGAAGTCCTTCGCCATCGAACGGGCGCGAGCGGGGACCGCGCGGGCGGAGCGGTTGCTCGCTGATCGTGATCGCCGAATCGAAGAGCTGCGCGCCGTCCTTCTCAAGCAGAAAGCTGGCGCGGCGCGCAATGGCCGAGCCCGACATCGCGCCGAGCAGGTGACCGACGAGCGAACTGCCGACGCGCGGATCGAACACGATGGCATAGGTGCCGCTTTTCACCCGGCCCGGATTGACGCGGGCGACAGTGCGCTCGCCCGCTTCGCGTCCGATTTCAGCGGGTGCGGGCAGATCGGCGGCGTGGCGGGCGCTGCGCCAGGCGTAATCGCGCTGCATGCCGGCGTCTGTTCCGGCCAGCACGCTGGCTGAACGGCCATGGCTGGTGGCCGCATAAGCGCCGCCGAAGCCGTGGCTGGTGGCCAGCGCAACGACTCCGCGCCCGGCGCTGGCGCTGCCGCCTTCGCTGTTGGTCACGCCGGGCACCGCGCGCGCGGCATCTTCGGCTTCTTCGGCCCAGCGGCGCAGGGTCTGCGGATCGGGCTCTGCGGCATCGACCAGATCGAGATCGGGCACGCCGCTGCGCAGCAGGAGTTCTTCGGGAGCCAGCCCGGCAAACTTGTCGGCCGGGGCTGCACGCGCCATGTCGACCGCACGGCTGGCGAGCTCATCCAGTGCGCCGTCGCCAAGGTCGGTCGAGCCGATCGAGGCGGAAGCGCCGCCCACGAAGACACGCAGCCCGATATGTTCGGATTCCGAGCGCTCGACATCCTCCAGTGCCCCAAGACGGACCGAAACGGCTTCAGAGGAATCGGCAATATAGACCGCATCGCCAGCTTCAGCACCGGCGCGCAGCGCTCGTTCGATCAGCTCATGGCAGCGGGCCTGAGCCTCTTGGGGGGAAAGCATCGAAGAAAGAGCCTTTTCACGCAGACACGGAAGCGGCCCGGCTCTAGCCCGCCGCTGCGCGCCCTGCAATCAGCAGGCGCAGTCAGGCGAGCGAAACGAGGAGCCGGAAGACTGCCGCAAGCAGGAATGGCAGGCCGATGGCAGCGGCCCAGACCGCCAGTTGATCGCGGCGGAAATCGGCGTGAAGTGCCGGATTGGCCGCTTCGGCGGGGCTCAGCTTTTCCCAGCGGCGCTCGAAATGGCGGAACATCGGGATGATCCCGGCTACGAGCACGATCAGCGCAATCATCGGGAGCAGGGAGCCGCCCTCCCCTTCTAGCGTGCGCAGGGTGACGAAGATCTGCAGCGCGGTATAGACCAGCAGGCTGTAGGCGACAGTGTCACTCATCCGCTTGCGCCAGTCCGCCCCGCCAAGTGCGGGCGTGATGCCTCGCAGCGCGGCGCCTTCGCTTCCCAGATCCGTGGCAATTCCCTTGCGCATCGGCTGTGCCTTTCTGTTCTCTCTCCGAAGGAGTAGAACACGCATTCGGTATTGTTTCAAGCGCTGCAATATTACCGGTGCGGGATGGTCTTGCGCATCCCCATGTGGTGCGGCGCAAGCGCAGCCATGCATAAATCCTGCCAAAGGCGCGCAGACGGGCTTTGCCCGCGCCGCAGACCCGGCTATGGACCATGGCGCTTATGGACGAGAAGCCTGCCAACGCGACCAACCAAGCCGTCCACGAACAGGGCGGGCTGGAAGTTGTCTCGATAGCCAAGAGCTATGACAAGCGAGCGGTGCTCACCGATATCTCGCTGTCTGTGGCCAAGGGCGAAGTGCTGGGGCTTCTCGGCCCCAATGGTGCGGGCAAGACCACTTGCTTCTATTCGATCATGGGGCTGGTGCGGCCGGATTCCGGGCGCATCCTGCTCGATGGTGTCGATATCACGCGCCTGCCGATGTACCGCCGCGCGATCCTTGGTCTCGGCTACCTGCCGCAGGAAACCTCGATCTTCCGGGGCATGACGGTTGAGCAGAATATCAACACCGTGCTGGAGCTGGTCGAGCCCGACAAGGCGACCCGCGCGGCGGAGCTGGACCGGCTGCTCGATGAATTCGGCCTGACGCGCCTGCGCGCTGCGCCCGCCATGGCGCTTTCGGGCGGCGAACGGCGGCGCTGCGAGATTGCGCGCGCACTGGCGGCCAACCCCTCGATTATCCTGTTGGACGAGCCGTTTGCGGGCATCGATCCGCTTTCGATCAGCGACATTCGCCATCTCGTGATCGATCTGAAAAACCGCGGCATTGGCGTGCTGATCACCGATCACAACGTGCGCGAAACGCTCGATATCGTGGACCGGGCCTGCATCATCTATGGCGGGCAGGTGCTGTTTGCCGGCAGCCCTGAGGCTCTGGTGGCCGATCCCAATGTGCGCCGGCTCTATCTGGGCGAGGGGTTCACCCTGTGATGGTTCAGGGTGTGATCCCGCCGCGATCGGGAGGATAGGCCGCGATGGCGCTGGGTCCGCGGTTAGACCTCCGCCAGAGCCAGTCACTGGTCATGACCCCGCAGCTTCAGCAGGCGATCAAGCTGCTGGCGCTGTCTAACCTCGAGATCGAGGCTTTCATCGGTGAAGCGCTCGATGCCAACCCCCTGCTAGAACTGGGCGATGGCGCGCCGGAGTCCGGCCTTGACGCGGCGTTTGAGGGAGACGGTGAGGCGCTGCGGCGCACGACGCTGGAATCCTCGCCGGTGGACCAGCTGGTCAGCGAAGGCCGCGCGGCAGACGACCGGCCGCTCGATATCGACGCCAGCGCGCTCGACCGCGACCGCGATACCGGCGACGGTGCGCGGAGCGACTTCACCGACAGCCTCGGCGATTTTGCGGCGAGTGGCGGGGGCGGCGAAGGCCCCGATATCGATGAGCGCGCGGGCAGCAGCGAAACGTTGGCCGAACATCTTCATGCCCAGATCGGCGCGGTCTCCTCCGATCCGGTGCTTCTGTTTGCGGCGCGCTGGCTGATCGACCAGATCGACGAAGCGGGCTATCTCACGTCCTCGCTGGAAGAAGCGGGCAGCGCGCTCGGCCTGCCGCCAGTCGCCATGCAGGCCGCACTGAACCTTGTGCAATCCCTCGATCCCACGGGCGTGGCTGCGCGCAATCTGGGCGAATGCATTGCGCTGCAGGCGCGCGAGGCGGATCGCTACGATCCCTGCATGGCACGCCTGATCGACAATCTCGATCTTCTGGCCCGCGGTGAGATCCCGCGGCTCAAGCGATTGTGCCAAGTCGACGACGAGGACTTTGCCGACATGCTGCGCGAACTGCGCGGATATGACCCCAAGCCCGGCCTGCGCTTTGGCAGCGGCCCGGCTGAAGCGGTGGTGCCCGATATCCTCGTGCAGGCCGTGACCGGCGAGGACGGCGTGCCCGGTTGGGACATCGCGCTCAATCCCGCCACGCTGCCGCGCCTCGTGGTAAACCGGCGCTATTATGTGGAGATGCGCGGCGCTTGCGTGGCCAAGGACGCCAAGGCCTGGCTGGGTGAACGGATGGCCGACGCCAACTGGTTGCTGAAGGCGCTTGACCAGCGGCAGAAGACGATCCTCAAGGTCTCGGCGGAAGTCGTGAAGCAGCAGGAAGGCTTTTTCCGGCTAGGCGTGGCGCACCTAAAACCGCTTACCCTGCGCACGGTGGCCGAGGCCATCTCGATGCACGAATCGACCGTCAGCCGCGTCACCTCGAACAAGTATCTGCACTGCGCGCGCGGGACGTTCGAGCTGAAGTACTTCTTCACTTCGGGTGTTGCGTCGTCTGATGGTGAAGGCGCGGTGTCCGCTGAAGCGGTGAAGGCAGCGATCCGCCAACTGATCGATGCGGAAGACCCCAAGGCAGTGCTTTCAGACGATACGCTGGTCGATCTGCTCAAGGGGCGCGGCTTCGACCTCGCGCGGCGGACGGTGGCGAAATACCGCGAGGCGATTGGCCTCGGCAGTTCGGTGCAGCGGCGACGGCAGAAGGCGCTGGCAGGGGTGCGGTAGAGCCCTTCAACCCGGCCGTTCGGCCAGCATGTGCTGGATCATGCCCTGCAGGTTGGCGTCATAGCGCGCTAGCACGGTGTGGTCTTCCGCCGTCTGCCAGTGGGTCACGAGTTCGCGTCCGTTCCACCAGTGCAGCGCATAGGCGGGAGGATCGGCGACGATCAGCGGGCGCTGGTCGGGCTGGTCAGGGTCAATCGGCCTGAGATCGAGCGCGACTTGCGGCGCGGTCGATGGGCAAGTGGCGACGACGAGGTCTTCCCAGTGCGTGGTCACCGCCCGGTGGATGTGCCCGCAGATCAGCCCGATCACGTTGCTGCGCCCGCGCAGGCATTCGGCCAGCCGCAGGGTCCAAGGTTCGGCGGGATCGGTGTTCATCCACGCGATGCCCACCTCGATCGGTGGATGGTGCTGCACGATCAGCGTCTTGCGGCCCGGCTGGGCATCGAGCTGCGCGCTGAGCCACGCCGCCCGCGCCTCGCAGAAGGCGCCGCCGTGGCGGCCTTCCTCCAGCGTATCGAGCACGAGAATGCGCATCGCCGGGGTTTCGATGACATACTGCAGGAAGCCGCCATCGAACGACGCATCGGGGAAGACTTCTGCGAAATTGGTCCGCTCGTCGTGATTGCCCAGCGCATAATAGACCGGGAAGGGCAGGCCGGAGAGCGCTTCGCTCAGCCGTTCGTAGCTGGCGCGGTCACCCCGGTCGATGAGGTCGCCGGTGGCGAGCAGCAGATCCGGGCGCGGCACCATTGCGGCCAGTTCCGCGACCACCCGGTCGAGCCGCTGGCGATTGAATTCGCCGGGGCTGTCGGGCTCGAAGCCGAGGTGAATATCGGTGATCTGCGCGATCAGCATCCGGCGGTTCCCAAGCCTTCCAGCGTCATCGCAAAGTCGGCGGATGGCGCGGCCTTGATCGGCCAGTGTCCCCGGCTGCGGTCAGCAGTGCAGGGCCCTTGCGCTTGTCAGCCGGCTTCCACGGTGCGCCGTTATCGATGTGGTATTCGTGACACATTGCGCAGCCGGATGCGACCGGTTCCTTGACGTGCGCAGTGGCAAGTTTTGCGCCGCCTTCGCCGACATGGCACGAACGGCACCCGCCCGCACCATCGATGCCCGGCACCAGCACCGCATCGGCATCGTTCGAAGTGGCCGCCTTCACGTGGCAGCTGGCACAATCGGACTTGCGGTGGTCTTTGTGATCGAACCAGCCCTTGCTGTAGTAGCGCCCGTTCTGCGCCACTTTCTGCACAGTGAAGCCTGCTGTCGCCGCGCTCCCGCCACGCGTGACAACATGGCAATCATAGCACATGCCGCCCTTGCTGAAGACTTGCGCCACGGCCTGATCCGCCTGCACCGGATAGAAGCGAACAGCGCGGGCAAAGTCTGCCGCGCTCGATTGCTGCGAGGCCGCACCTGGAATGCGCCGGGCGAGCCCTGACAGGCTGGCCGGACGCGGCGGCATTCCGCCCCGGTATGCCGCGCGCAGATCGGCCACGACCTGTTCCGGCTGGCCATGGCGCAGGGTGCGGAAGGTGCCGCCGATCTCGTCAAACGTCAGCGAATGGCAGCTCTGGCAGGCTTGCTCCATCTCGACCGGCTTGAACCGTGCACCGCCCGAATCGGTCTGGTGGCAATCCTTGCAGCCCAGCGCGTCGTTTGCGGCAAATTCGCCTGGGCGACGGCGCACCATCTGCGCGATGCCATTGGTTTTCGAAAGGTGCTGGGCGTGGGTGAACTTGAGGCCGGTGTTTTCCTTCAGGCCATCCTGCCACACGGCGCGCTGGAACATGGGTTTGCCGTCCCCGCCGATCCCGGCCAAAAGCATGGGCCGGAACTGGGGATGGGCCGTCCCGAAATCGGCGGCATCGGCGATCTTGGTGTCGGACAAGCGCGATTTCAGTCCGTCGTGGCAATCGGTGCAGAATTGCTGCCGAGTGGCGGGCATAGCACCCGCGCCCTCGTGTTCAGTGTGACATTCGACACACCTGCCAGCCGGTTTGTTGAACGCCGTGGCCACCGCGCGCTGGAAGCCAGCGAAACCGCCGGGCTCACCCCGCGCCTTCAGCAGCCGCGCGCCATCGGCGATATGCTCGTGCGCGTCGGCCTTGTGGCAGGTCATGCAGGCGTTATCGCGCACCGCCACGAATGGCTGGACGTGGCAGGCCTGGCAATCGTTGTTCAAATTCCTGTGCGCGAGGCTGAGCTTGCCCGAGGACCACGCGGTGTCTCCATGGATCCCGGCAGGCCGCCGCGCGTCCTTGTTGAGCGCGAGCGGCTGATAGGTCGCCCAAGACCAGATCGGCACGGCGAGGAACGCGATCAGCATCAGCGCGGCAAAGCCCCACGCAGACAGGCGCTTGCCCGGCAGCAGCTTCTGCAAGGTGAAGGCGCTGCCGAGATCGATGGCTTCGGCGCTTTCCGAGACGGCTTCCACCCGGCGCACGGTAAAGGCGGGCAGGCCGCTCTCCGCCTCGCGCGCCAGCACGATACGGTGGCCGCCAAATCCAAGCTCCGCGCCCGTCGCG
This sequence comes from Novosphingobium sp., assembly GCA_044379435.1. GTDB lineage: Bacteria > Pseudomonadota > Alphaproteobacteria > Sphingomonadales > Sphingomonadaceae > Novosphingobium. Next base: position 3,380 of record JBIPOH010000013.1, on the reverse strand, counting down.
ATGTCCAGTTCACTTGATGTGCTGGACCGCCCGTTGACGGAGAAGGGCTGGTCGCCGATCGATTCGATCAGCAGGGTATCGCCGTCCACCACACTGATCCGTGCGTGCCGGGGATCGACGGCAAGGTCGGGCAGGTGAATGCCCGAAGACGCGTCGCGGCCGATGACGAGAACATCGCTTTCCACGACCGAACGGCGGACGATTTCCTCCCCGCTGGATTTGAGCGCGATCTGGCGGACGACAAAACTCATGATGGCGCTCACCAGTAGAAGAACACGCTGACGATATGCGCGGAAAGCGCGGCGATCAGCGCGAAAGTCATGGGGACGTGGACATAGAGCCAGGCCTGCAGCCAGCCTTTGAGCCGGAGGTGGCGGCGCAGGCGGGCCAGCATGGCTTCCTTGCGGGTGAGCAGCGCGTCCACCTTGTCGAGCGGATCATCTGCGATGCGCGGCCGGTGCACGCGCAGCCGCCTGAGTTCGCTCGCCGCCTCGCGCGTGGCGTCTCCGGGATAGCGGCCACTGAGGCGGTTGATGATCGAGCCGGTGAACGGGTCTTGCTCAAGACTGCGGCCCACCAGCGCGGCGCACTCCGGATCTAGCGGTTGGCCGGCATCGTGGAGCTGGCGGTCGAGCGAGCGGAGCGCTTCGACCATCTGTTTTTCGGTGATCGCGCCTTCCGCATCATAGCGGTTGGCCGAAAGCGCGCTGGGCAGAGTGGCATAGGCCGTCACACCGAAAATGCCCGAGACGATCACGAGCACCATCAAGGCCCAGGCCAGCGTATGGACGTTCCAGCCGAAGGCGAAGCCCGAATGGAGCGTGCCGATCACGATCAGCAGCACGCCAAGCCAGACGTGCGCCGAAGTCCAGGCCTTCAGGGACCAGCGCCCGGGCGTGATCGCGCGCTTGCGCATCCCCAGCATCGTCAGCCACAGGATCAGCAGCGCGCCCACGGTGCCCAGCGTGTAGCCCAGCCAGCTTGAGCCGAAGTGACCCGGCGGCAACGGCACGACAATGTAGAGCAGGATCAGCGCGGCGGCGAGCGCGGCGGATAGCTTGATCCACTTGCCGCTGCGGTGGACGAGAAAGCCCTCGTGCGTGCTTTGCCGCTCACGCGTGGCGCCGGTGCGGCGCTTGACGGGTGCGGGTGCAGGCGAAGTGGCCATGGCTCAGGCCCCCTCGTTTTCGAGGCGGGCGACGGTCAGGAACTCGTCGGGCGACACGCGGATGGCGGCGCCCGTCGGGCAGGCGCGTACGCAGCTTGGCCCGCCATCGATCCCGGCGCACATGTCGCACTTGATCGCCTTCTTGCGGTCGAGCTTGTCGTCGGCCACCGGATCGCCGGTGTATTTGGTGTTCTTCTTCGACCACTTGTACGGCGGTTCACCCGGCCCCGGCCCGCTGCCGAACAGCAGCCATGAAAGCAGCGACGGTTTCTTCGGCGGCACCTTGTCCATGCGGATCACGCCATAGGGGCAGTTGCGCTGGCAATTGCCGCAGCCGATGCAAGTGTCGTCGATGAACACTTCGCCGTCCGGCCCGCGGTGGATCGCGTTGGGCGGGCAATCGGCCATGCAGTGCGGGTGTTCGCAGTGGCGGCAAGACGTCGGCACGTGGAGGTGCGCGAAGCTCTTTCCCGCCTCGCGGTCGAGCCGGGAAAGCCCGTCGTGGCTATCAGCGCAGGCTTTCTCGCAATTGTCGCAGCCCACGCAGAGCCGCTCGTCGATCAGCAGCACATCGGTCGCCTCGCCAAGCCCTTGGCTGACGAGGAACTTGGCCTGCTCGGAATAGAGATCGACGACGCCGGAGAAGCCGTCCTTCTTCGATTCGACGAAGGCGTTGGTCGCGCGCCGTGCTTCCATGTCCTTGCGCGCCCGCGCCAGTAGCGCGGGTTTTGCGGCGAGGACGCGGCTGAACGCTTCGCCATCGATCTTGATGACTTCCGACTTGATCGCAGCGCGCACGGTGGCGGTGCGCTGGCCGCCGTCGATCAGCGCCATTTCGCCGACATAGGACCCGGCGGGAAGGTAGGAGAGGAACACCGGCTTGCCGCCGACCACTTTCTCCACGATCATCGAGCCGACGCGGATGACGAAGACGTCCTTGTCGTCCGCGCCTTCGGTGATGATCGCCTCGCCTGCGCGGACGGGCATGATCTTCGCGGTATCGACCACTTCGCGGACATCATCGGGCGTGAGGCCCGAACCGAACATCTGGAGCAGCTGGCGTTCGGTAGAGATGCGCTCGATCGCGCGGCGGGCGCTGGGCACCTGGCTCTGCAACTTCAACGCGGCGTTGCGGCTGATTTCGACGCAGATGCAGTCGCTGGCCGCCACCACGGTCGCGCCGCGCCGCCGCCCGGAAATCAGGCCGACCTCGCCGAAGATCGAACCCTGCTGGATCGGCACGACCTTGCTGGCGTCGTTGGGATCGATCCGCACATGCACCGCGCCTTCGGCAATGGCGAAGAGCGAGGAGCCGGGGTCGGCCTTCTCGAAGATCGTCTCGCCCGCCTTGTAGAAGCGGGCATCGGAATCGAGCATGAACTCGCGCAATTGCAGCGTGGTCATGCCGTTCAGGATGGCGATATTGGTGCGCAGCAGCTCAAGCCAATCGGCCACGCCGCGTTTGCCGGGCAGGCTGGCGAACTTGGCTTCGAGCAGCGGTTCGTCCGCCGGTTTGAGGTCGGTGTTGCCGCTGATGAACTCGATGACATCATAGCCCTGGTTCATGCAGTGCTTGATCAGCGGATAGCCCGCCAGCGCGCCGATCACGAAGATACCCGGCGCGGTCGATTCGAACTGCGGTGAAAGCGTCGGGAAAGCGAGCCGGTCGCCCGAGGCAAATTCGATCCCGCAGCCTTCGACGAAGCCGCGCGGAGGGGCCGAGCCGATGCGCGCGATGATCCGGTCACAGCGGATGCGTTCTTCGCCGTCGCGCGTGGAGAGCGTGATCCAGCCCGGCTCCACCGCCTTGGTCTCGGTCTCGTAGCGGATCGTCAGCTTGCCTGCCGCGTCATCCTCAACCAGCGCCTTGGCGTTGGGTTCCTTGGCGGTGGCGAAGCTTTCGCGCACGTTGGCCGATTTGGTCGAGCGGTTGAGGATCGTGACGACATTGCCCTGCGCCGCATCTTCGGCAAGGCCGCGTGCGTTCTCGATTCCCGCATCGCCGGTGCCGACGACGACGATGTGCTCATCGAGCACGGCATAGGGATCATCGAGCTGATAGGTCACGTGCGGCAGATCACCGCCGGGGCAGCGCATCAGGTTCGGGTTGCCCTGCGTGCCGATGGCCAGCACCACCGTCTCGGCCATGACGACTTCGCCACTGGTCAGCGTGATCGCATAGGGCGGGGCGTGGCGCTGCACTTCGGTCGTG
>JBIPOH010000191.1:0-6215 GCA_044379435.1 Novosphingobium sp. | reverse complement strand
TTATCGAGCCCCTTGGGTCCCGCGGATGCCACTGCCTTGCCTACACCTGGCAAATGCGCTCGATCCCCCTCCCCAATCGAGAAGAAGGCAAGCTTGGCGGCAATGTCGCGAGTATCCATTCGTGGCTGTCCTGTACATTAAACAACCACATCGGATTAACTTGAGAAGGTCTTGCTTCACTGAACACGGGCCTAAGGTAGACTCCAGAGTCAATGCAGCCTGACACATCCAAGTCATTGAAAACACGGGCGTGACAGACCTTCTTGCCCAAAAGGGCAAAGTAAACCGGCCATTTACACTTATCGCGCCGATCTAAGCAGACCGATGGTCAACGCCGAAGTGCATTACACCCGCATCGGCATCAGCACATAGAGCGCCGCAGACTTGTCGTCCTTGCGGATCAGGGTCGGTGCCCCCGCATCGGCAAGGTGCAGTTCGACCATGTCGCCATCGATCTGGCTGAGGATGTCCTTGAGGTAATTGGCATTGAAGCCAATCTCGAAGCCCGCCGCGCGGTATTCGGCGGCGATTTCTTCGGCTGCGGTGCCGTTTTCCGGGCTGGTGACCGAAAGCGTGACCTTGTCGTTTTCCAGCGCCATCTTGACCGCGCGGGTCTTTTCGGTGGCGATGGTGGCGACGCGGTCCACCCCTTCGAAGAAGCTGCGCGGATCAAGCCGCAGCAGCTTGTCGTTGCCGGTGGGGATCACGCGGCTGTAGTCCGGGAAAGTGCCGTCGATCAGCTTGCTGGTGAGCACCACGCCGTGTTCGCCGCCGAGGGTGAAGCGCACCTTGCTGGCGGAAAGATCGACGAGGACGGCGGTATCGAGCACGTCATCGAGCAGCTTCCTGAGTTCGCCGACGCATTTGCGCGGCACGATCACGTCCGGCATGCCTTCCGCGCCATCCGGGCGGGCGATGGTATAGCGCGCGAGGCGGTGCCCGTCAGTCGCCGCGGCCTTGAGCACCGGCTGGGCTTCGTCCGCCACGTGGAGGAAGATGCCGTTGAGGTAGTAGCGGGTTTCCTCGGTCGAGATCGCAAAGCGCGTGCGGTCGATCAGTTCAGCGAGGACGCGGGCCGGGATTTCGAAGCTCGTCGGCAAATCGCCTTCGACGATCACCGGGAAATCATCGCGCGGCAGGGTGGGCAGCTGGAAGCGGCTGCGCCCGGCCTTCACGACCATCCGGCTATCGGCGCAATCGAGGCTGACCTGGCTGCCATCGGGCAGCTTGCGCGCGATATCGAACAGGAGGTGCGCCGAAACGGTGATCGAGCCGGGACGCTCAACCTCACGCGCAGGCATGATTTCAACGATCTGGAGATCGAGGTCGGTTGCCATCACGCGCACCGAGCCATCGGCCGAAGCCTCGATCAGCACGTTGGAGAGGATCGGGATGGTGTTGCGCCGCTCCACCACCGATTGCACATGGGACAGGCAGCGTAGCAAGGTCGCGCGTTCGATCGTGGCCTTCATTCTCGTCTCGTGTCCCCCGCCCGGCCAGTCCGCTAAAGGCAGACTGTTCAGGGCCGTGTCGCTGGCGTTGCCGCACGCATGGAATCACGCACGGAAACGCGGTGTTGCTGGACCATCTTCCTTAACGCGCGCCCCGCAGCGGGCAAGCGCAAGCGGTCTTCACGCCCCCGAAGCTGTGCATAAATGCGCCGATAACGGCGGGGTTGCCCCCTTGTCTCAGCAAGCCTGCCTCAATCGAGCACACGCAGTGCGTCGAACATCTGCGCAGTTGCCGCGATCCATGCGGTGATGAGGCCCCAACCGACCGGCGTCACCTTGGCCGGATCCTTGCCCGCTTCGGTGAGCGCGATGGAAACACGCCGCAGATCACCCTGCGTCACCTGCGTGGCGGGATTGTTGGCATTGCCGGGACCGATATCGAGCGCCTTGTCGATCAGCGCGGCGGAGATGTCCTCACCCGCAAGCCGCCCATCCAGCCCGTCCCGCGCCATACGGCCCAGCACGTAGCCGAAATAGGCCTCGCGCTGCTTGTCGTTCAGGAACTGGTCGGCAGCGCAGCGGTCCACCAGCGCATGGAGACTATCGAGCGCGGGCTTGCTCCGTGTCTCGTCGAGCGTGAGCATGGTCTCGGCGAGTTGGATATCCAGACCCTCGGGCGCGGCGATGACAGCACAGGCCAGCGCCTGCGGCGGCCGGGCATAGGCCGTGCAAGGCATGGCGGCGAACGCCAGCAGCAACAGCGCGCGCCGCACCAGCCTGCTCAGGACAGCATCGCCATGCCGCCATTCACGTGCAGCGTCTGCCCCGTGACATAGCCTGCATCGCGGCTGGCGAGATAGGCGACCGCCGCGCCGATATCGCCGCCCTCACCCATCCGGCCCATCGGGATGCGCGCATTGAGCGCGTCCTTCTGCGCATCGGGCAGAACGTCGGTCATCGCGGTGCGGATGAAGCCGGGGGCCACGCAATTGACCGTGATGCCGCGCGTGGCGAGTTCCTGCGCGAGGCTTTTCGACATGCCGACAAGGCCCGCCTTGGCTGCGGCATAGTTGACCTGCCCCGGATTGCCCGTGGCGCCGACGACACTGGTGATCGTGATGATACGACCGAAGCGCGCCTTCATCATTGGCTTGGAGGCTGCGCGCATGAGGCGGAAGGCGGCTTCGAGGTTGACGCGGATGACCGCATCCCATTCCTCGTCCTTCATCCGCATCGCGAGGTTGTCACGCGTGATCCCGGCGTTGTTGACGAGGATATCGACCTTGCCGAGCGTGTCGATCGCGGCGGGGACGAGGTGCTCGACCTGTTCGGTGTTCGAGAGATCACAGGTGATCTCGACATGGTCGTGCCCGTAAGTGTCGTTCAGTTCCTCGCGGAAGGCGCGCAGCTTGGCCAGATTGGTCCCCGACAGAGCAAGGCGCGCGCCCTGCTTTGCCAGCGCGTGACTGATGGCCGAGCCAATGCCGCCAGCGGCGCCGGTGACAAGGGCAGTCATGCCGGTGAGATCGAAGAGACGGTTTTCCATGGCTCAGAGTTCCTTCGCGAAGGCTTCGATATCGGCCATGCCGACCACGCTGGCAACCGACACATCGCTGACCGTGCGCGTAATCATCGGGCCGACAACCTTGCCGCCGAGTTCCACGAATTGCGTAACGCCAGCAGCACCCAGCGCGATCATGCTTTCGCGCCAGCGCACGCGGCCCGTCACCTGCTCGACAAGGAGGCGGCGCACGTCGGCAGGGTCGGTGACAGGCGCGGCCGTGACGTTTGCCATCAGCGTGACGCGCAGCGGACCCGGCGGGGTCTGCTCCAGCGCCTGCGCCATGGCATCGGCGGCAGGCTGCATCAGCGGGCAATGGAACGGTGCGGAAACGGGCAGCAGCATCCCGCGCTTGATCCCGTGATCCTTTACCCCGGCGATAGCCCGTTCGATCGCGGCGGTGTGGCCTGACAGCACGACCTGGCCCGGCGCGTTGTCGTTGGCCACGGTGCAGACCTCGCCCGCAGCAGAGGCCTCGGCCAGGGCGGCGGCCTGCTCGATCTCGGCACCGAGCAGCGCGCACATCGCGCCTTCACCCACCGGTACGGCGGCCTGCATGGCAGAGCCGCGCAGGCGCAGCAGGCGGGCGGTGTCCGCGAGGCTGAAGGCGCCTGCTGCACAGAGCGCTGTGTATTCGCCAAGGCTGTGGCCAGCGACGAACTGCGCCTTGTCGGCCAGAACGAGGCCGCATTCCCTTTCCAGCACGCGCAGCACAGCGATAGCGTTGGCCATGATCGCAGGCTGGGCATTGGCCGTCAGCGTAAGCTCATCCTCCGGGCCTTCGGTCATCAGTGCGAACAGCTTCTGGCCCAGCGCGTCATCGATTTCCTCGAAAACCTCACGCGCGGCGGCGCTGGCGGCGGCAAGCTCTGCCCCCATGCCCAGCTTCTGGCTGCCCTGCCCCGGAAAAACGAATGCCCGCATCAACACACTCCTGCTGTGACGGAGCGCGCCTAGTGACTCGAAGGGGTAGCCTCAAGCCCGAATGCGACAATCCTGTTATCAACATCGTGCCCGATATCGGCCCGGCCAAGGAAGGGAATGCCGCTGCGCGCGCACCAATCGCGGGCAATGGCCTCCTCGTCGGCGCCGAAGGGAACGTCGTTTTCGGGCACATCGCCGATCCGGCCAAGGCGCAGGCCCGCCGCGCTGCGCAGGTGAGCAGTCAGGTGAAAAAACAGCCGGTCGACCGCGTAGAGATGCTCCGAGACTTCCTCGACCATCACGACATGGCCGGTCAGATCGGGCATCAAGGGCGTGCCGCAGAGCATGGCCAGCGTGGTCAGGTTGAACGCGGCGCGGGGATAGCCGTCGCGCGATGGCTCGGTGTCCGAACGGTCGCCTGCAAGCCAGCGCAGCGACCGGCGCACCGCCTCGGCCCCGCCTTCGCGGCGGATATCGCCGGGCATCGGGGCGTGGACAGAGCAGCCAATGCCGGCGCGGTAGAGCGCGGCGAGAAGATAGCCGGTATCGGAATAGCCAAGGTAGGCCTTGGTGCGGGCGGCCGCGCCAAGCTGCGCAATCGCCGCCTCCGCTATCCGGTTCGAGCCATAACCGCCGCGCGCGAACCAGACGGCATCGAAGCCGGGATCGTTGGCGCATTCGAGCAGAGCCGCAAGGCGCTGGGCATCGGTCCCGGCGAAATGCCCGGCATCGAAAAAGCACTGCGGATGGAACACGAGTTCGGTGCCCGGCACCTCATCCCCAAGTGCCTGCACTGCCGCCGCATCGGCCGGCGTAATCGGGCGAGCAGGCGCGCAGATGGCGATACGAACGGGTGGGCAAGCCATGCGCCTTCCTAACCCGGTTGCACTGCGCTGCAAGGGCGCATACCGCTTGGGGCCATGAACACGCACAGCAGCACGGCAAACGCAGCCGGGGACCTTACCGCAAGCCTGATCGAACGACCCTGGTTCTTCTGCGGCATTGGTGGTTCGGGCATGCTGCCGCTTGCGCTCATCCTGCGCGGCAAGGGGGCGAGCATCGCCGGATCGGACCGCAGCCGGGATCAGGGCCGCACGGCAGAGAAATTCGCATGGCTGGAAAGCCTTGGCTTCACGCTCCACCCGCAGGATGGCAGCGGGATCACCTCGGCGCAGCAGATCCTCGTCGCCTCGGCAGCGGTGGAGGATACCGTGCCCGAAATGATGCGCGCGGCAGAGCTTGGCTGCCAGCGGATGCGGCGGGCCGAATTGCTCGCAGCGCTGTTCAATGCGGCAGGCACCAGCATTGCGGTGGGCGGCACCAGCGGCAAATCGACCGTGACGGGGATGCTCGGGTGGATTCTCACGGCCTGCGGGCAAGATCCCACGATCATGAACGGCGCCGTGATGAAGAACTTCGCTGGGCCGGACGCGCCATTCGCCAGCGCGCGGGTGGGCCATACCGCTGCTCCATTTGTATCTGAAGTGGATGAAAGTGATGGGTCGATCGCCGCCTATCGGCCCGCCATCGCCGTGCTCAACAACGTCAGCCTCGATCACAAGAGCCTTGATGAACTGCGCGGCCTGTTTGGTGATTTTCTGGCGCGGGCGCAGACGGCGGTGATCAACCTCGACGACGCCGAAAGCGCAGCACTGGCCCCGCGCGTGCGGTCCGAGATTATAACTTTTGGTATAGAAAGCCGCGATGCAACCCTTGGTGTGACTCCCGGCAGCATTACAGAATCAACACTAGGTATCTTTGCGAATGTAGCGAACCGCAGGACTGGCGATTCGCATGCCCTCACCCTTGCAGTGCCGGGGCGGCACAATCTTTCCAATGCGCTAGCGGCGCTGGCGGCGGCCCACGCCGCCGGGGTGCCACTGGCAGAAGCAGTGCGCGCGCTTGGCCAGTACGCCGGTCTTGCGCGGCGGTTCGATGTGGTCGGCACCAGCCCTTCCGGCATCACGGTCATCGACGATTTCGGGCACAATCCGGAAAAAGTGGCCGCAACACTGGCCACGCTGAAAGCGCATCCAGGCCGCGTGATCGCCTTCTTCCAGCCGCATGGCTATGGCCCGCTGCGACAGATGGGGGCTGAACTCGCTGAAGTGCTGGCGACGCGACTGAGCGCGGAAGATCGCTCGATCTTGTGTGATCCGGTCTATTTCGGCGGCACGGTCGACCGCTCGGTGGGCAGCGAGCGCATTGCCGAACTGGTCCGCGCGCACGGCGGCACGGCAGAGCACATCCCCTCCCGAACCGATTGCGCCGAGCGGATC
>JBIPOH010000190.1:0-6244 GCA_044379435.1 Novosphingobium sp. | reverse complement strand
TGTTACCAAGCGCAAGGAAACCATCGAACGCACCGACGATCCGGTGCGCATGTACTTGCGCGAAATGGGCGCGGTCGAGCTTTTGAGCCGCGAGGGCGAAATCGCCATCGCCAAGCGTATCGAAGCCGGGCGCGACACCATGATTTTGGGCCTGTGCGAAAGCCCGATCACCTTCCACGCGATCATCCAGTGGTCCGAAGCGCTTAACGCCGGCGAAATGCAGCTGCGCGAGATTCTCGATCTCGATGCGATGCTTTCCAAGGAGCCGCAGCCGGAGAATCTCTCCGAAGACGGCGAGGAAACCGGTGACGGCGAAATCACCGAAGCCACTGCGGGTCCGACCTTCAAGGAAGAAGAGGACGTCGAGGAGGAAGAGCCCGCCGAGGACGATGACGACGAGCTGACCGAACGCCGCGCCAAGCGCCCGGCCGAGGAAGAGGAAGAGGACAACACCCTCAGCCTCGCGCAGATGGAAGCGCAGCTGAAGCCCGAAGCGCTGGAAAAGTTCGCGCACATCACCGGGCTGTTCCGCGCCTTTGAAAAGATTCAGGCTGCCCGGCTTCATGCGCTGGGCGCGGGCAATGATTTCCCCGCCGCCAAGGAAACCGAATACCAGCAGCTGCGCGAAGACCTTACCGCGCAAGTGGAAAGCGTGCAGTTCCACGCGACCAAGATCGAATATCTGGTCGACAACCTCTACGCCTTCAACCGGCGCCTCACCACGCTGGGCGGCCAGATGCTGCGCCTCGCTGAACGCCACAAGGTGCCGCGCAAGGACTTCCTCGATCACTATGTCGGGCGCGAGCTCGATGAAGGCTGGCTGCAGACGCTGGCGAACCGCGACAAGAAGTGGGCCGCTTTCGCGCTGAACGAAGCCGATCCGGTCGAGCGCATCCGCGCCGAAATCGCCGATATCGCGGCGGCCACCGGCATGTCGCTGGGTGAGTTCCGCCGCATCGTCAACATGGTCCAGAAGGGCGAGCGCGAGGCGCGCATTGCCAAGAAGGAAATGGTCGAGGCGAACCTCCGGCTCGTGATTTCCATCGCCAAGAAGTATACCAACCGCGGCCTGCAGTTCCTGGACCTCATTCAGGAAGGCAACATCGGCCTGATGAAGGCGGTCGACAAGTTCGAGTACCGCCGCGGCTACAAGTTCAGCACGTATGCGACGTGGTGGATCCGGCAGGCGATCACGCGCTCGATTGCCGATCAGGCGCGCACGATCCGCATCCCGGTCCACATGATCGAGACGATCAACAAGCTGGTGCGCACCAGCCGCCAGTTCCTGCACGAGCAGGGCCGCGAACCGACGCCGGAAGAAATGGCCGAGCGGCTTTCGATGCCGCTCGAAAAGGTCCGCAAGGTGATGAAGATCGCCAAGGAGCCGATCTCCCTCGAAACGCCGATCGGCGACGAGGAAGACAGCCACCTCGGCGATTTCATCGAGGACAAGAACGCGGTGATCCCGGTGGACGCGGCGATTCAGGCCAACCTCAAGGAAACCGTCACCCGCGTCCTCGCCAGCCTCACCCCGCGCGAGGAACGCGTGCTGCGCATGCGCTTCGGCATCGGCATGAACACCGATCACACGCTCGAAGAAGTCGGCCAGCAGTTCTCGGTGACCCGCGAACGCATCCGTCAGATCGAAGCGAAGGCGCTGCGCAAGCTCAAGCACCCATCGCGGTCGCGGAAGATGCGTTCGTTCCTGGATCAGTAGGGCGGGCTTTCAGGCCGAAATGACTAGGGCTCCGCTGCGGCGGAGCCCTTTTCGTTTTGATGCTAAGGTCGCAACCGATTGTTTGTTGCAATCATTGATCGCATACGTGGCGCATGCGCTTTGCACCTATACATTGCTTGGCCTCATTGTGCCTCTGCTCCTGTGGAGCGCCACAGAAGACCGAAGCCTGCGTTCCAGTCCTTTCCGGTTGGGTGTCAGAGCAGAGTAGGATGAAGCCTGTGGTTTCCTTAGAGAATCATATTTGGCTGCAAAAACAACAAATCTTCTGGAATGGCTGGCCCGTCAGCGAGCGGAATTTCGACAGCAGGCTTCGTCACGTGAGGGGTTTAAATCCGCCGCCATTCACTGTTTTTGATCCCGGGATGGATCCTGACTGCGAGACCGCTAGACGAATCCGCGACAAGATCGACAAGACGCTCCGCTGTGGGAACGGCAAAGTATGCTGGCAAGGTCCCCGGTCAGTATATAGTAGGATGCAAGAAGCGCCTCCAACAGGCACAGGAGTGCCCTAGCTCATGGATCTGCTGCCTTATTTGTCGTCACCCCGGGCTTGACCCGGGGTCCCGCTTCTCTTCCAGCCCAGCGTGCGCTTCCCAGCGGGACCCCGGATCAAGTCCGGGGTGACGGATGTTGAGCCGGGATAGCACCCCCTCACCCCACCCTATAAACCGCCAGCCGCACCGTGTTCCCCACCTTGCCGCCATCCGCGACATAGATCGAGCGCGCCACCCACGCGTAATCGGGATGCCCGCTGTCCAGCCGGATCGCAGTGCGCATGTAGTATTCGGAAGGCGGCACCACTTCCCCTGCCGCAATCCGCGCACCCACCTCTACCGAAGCATGGCGGATGCCTTGGCTCACCACTTCGATCACCGCGCCGTCGTCCGTTTCGATCGCATAGCGCGCATCGAGCTCAGCCACGCCGCCCGCCTGCACCGTCTGCCAGTCCGCACCCACGTTCAGGATGCGGCCGTTGATCCGCGCGCCGCGCGCCGTCCCGCCGACAATCGGAATGATCCGCCGCGTGCCCGCAAGCGCTGCGCCCATTTCATGCGGCGGCGAAAGCTCGACCACCAGATCGCACACATGTTCCAGCGTAATGCTCATGCCAAAACCCTCGCCCCTGCCGGGATCGTCGGCGGCGCGGCATTGAGCTGCTCCTTCGCGAAGCCCGCCGCCTTTTGATAGGCCAGCATGAAGCCTGCGCGCTCCTCGGCCGGGATCACCGCGTCGATATCGTCGAACTGCCCGCCGCAGCGCTCGTCGACCATGTTGAGCAGGCCGAACGGCCCCGCCCCCCGGTTGCGCATCGCCACCGCGCCGATGGGGCCGCACAGCTCGGCATCGAACGCTGCCAGCGCCCCCGCGTTCACCCCCTGCTGCGTCATGATCCGCCCCAGCACCCGCGCATCGATGATTGCTTGTGAAGCGCCGTTGGAGCCGGTGGGATACATCGGATGCGCCGCATCGCCGATCAGCAGCACCGGCCCATCGGCCCATGTCGGCAGCGGATCACGGTCGATCATCGGGTTTTCATAGGCCAGATCAGACTTTGCGAGGAGCGCCGGAAGATCGAGCCAGTCATAGACAAACCCCTCGAACTCATGGGCGAATTCGGAAAGTTCCACGGGCCGGAACCAGCCTGCCTTGGTCCAGTCGTGGTCACTGTCGAACGTCTGCTCGGCGATCCAGTTGATATCCGCAAGGCCCTGCGCATCGGGGTGCGAGATCGGATAGAGCACCACCCGGTGGCGGCTCGTCCCCAGCCCGACGAACGAGGAGCCGCTGCGGATCGGCACGCCCTTCGCGGTGCCGCGCCACATGATCGTGCCGCCCCAATGGATCGGCGGCTGATCGGGGTGCATCTGCGCGCGGATCGCCGAATGGATGCCGTCCGCGCCGATCAGCAGCTTGGCCGAAAGTTCCTCGCTGGTGCCATCGGCCCGCTCGACCAGCGCCGTCACGCCGCCATCGGCTTCCTTGCGGTAGCCGGAAACCTTGCACCCGAGCCGCACCGCGTCCGGCCCCAATCGCTCCAGCACCGTCCGGTAGAGCAGCATATGAAATTGCCCGCGATGCACGGCATATTGGTGCCAGCGATAGCCCGCCAGCTTGCCGCGCGGCTCGGCATAGATGTCCTTGCCGTTGAGGCCCACCAGCGCCCACTCGCGCGCCGGAATGCCCACGCGGTCCAACTCGGCCTCGCCAATGCCGAGGTCTTCCAGTTCGCGCACGGCATTGGGCTGCAGATTGATCCCCACGCCCAGCGGCTTCAGTTCGCGCACGCTTTCCAGCACCGTGCAGCGCACGCCGATCTGGTGCAGCGTCAGCGCCAGCACCAGCCCGCCAATCCCGCCGCCCGCAATCAGAACTTCCGTCTTGTCCATCACCCTCACCCGCAGATCACTTGTCCGCGCTATAGACCGGCACCGTATCTGCCAAGGGATCAAGCCGCACGGTGAGCGCTGTGCCCACAGCGGCGACCAGCAACAAGGCCGCACCAATCCGGGCGGCCCGCGCCGAAACTCCCTCCCACAGGGGCAGGAGCGCCAGCGCCCCAACCGCAAGCGGCAAGGCTGCCGCCATTGGCAGATCCGGCCCAACGCCCTGCATCACCTGATGGCCAAGCGCGATCATCATGCCCGTGACCAGCGCGCCGCTTACCAGCGCGGCCAGTCGCCCCGCCGTGCCCTCACCCGCCGCCATCGCCAGCGCGGTCAGCAGCACCGGCACCACCACGACGTAAGCCGCCGTAGGGGCAAGCGCCTGCATCGCAGTGCCCAGCACGAGCAGCGGCAAGGCCGCGCCCACCCGTCCCGCTGCCTGCGGCTTCCACGCGCCAAACGTGAGGAGCAGCGCCGCGAGACCACCCGTCAGCGCCATCGCTTCGAGCCGCGGGATCGCCGCAAGCCGGTCGTAGTAATTGGGCTCCCCGGGCGCGAAGCTGATCTGGTTGGCGGCCCACAGCACAAGCCCCGAAAGCGCCACCAGCGCCAGCATCCGCGCTGCGCCCACCGCGCCATCGCGCCAGCCGCCCCCGCGCCGCGCGGCAAGGCCGAGGCCGATTGCCGCCCCTGCGAGCATGATCCACCCCGCCCAAGCCGGATAGACCAGCAGGAGCAGGCCGAACACATCGAAGAACACCACATCGGGCGCCTTGCCCGGCAGCGGCTGGGCGCGCAGCAGATCGCGTGCCAGATCGAGAACTTGCGCGCCCATGTCCTGCAGCGCCCCCTGATCGAGCGCATCAGGCGTCGCCTTGGGGGAATGATACAGTTGCGGCCGCCCGATGAAGGCGAAGTTGTAGCTCGTCCACGGCCCGCCCCGCGTTTCCGAAAGATCGGTGTCGTTGGGCAGCACCTTGTAGATGAACACCGCCAGCGATGTTCCGCCCGGCCGCGCGATCGCCCCTGCCGCTCGCGCAATGGCAGCGCCATTGTCCGGCGAGGTTTCGAACAAGGTCGTCCGCCCCCCGCCCCCGCGCGCCTCGACATTGATCACCGCGCCGACATGCGCTCGCAGCGGATCGGCGGTAAAGAAGTGATGCGCGCCGTCCAGCCCGGTCTCCTCGCCATCGGTCATCAGCAGGATGAGATCGCGCGCCGGCTGACCGCCGCTGCGCAGCGCACGCGCCGTCTCGAGCAGGGCAGCAACGCCAGCCGTATCATCCGCGGCGCCGGGCGATCCGCCCACCGTATCGTGGTGCGCCATCAGCAGCACGGCGGGCAGCGCGGGGTTTTTGCCCGGCAGCACGCCGATCACGTTGGTCATGGTCGGCGCGAAATCCTTCCTGCCGCTCCACCACGCCAGCCGCGCCGCGCTGGCGGGCGGAGGGGTGAACGGGCTTTCGCGCACTGTCATTCCCAGCACCTGCATCCGCGCGGCGATATGCGCGCGCACCGCCGCGTTTTCCGGCGAAGCGGCAAGATGCGGCCGCGCCGCGATCGCCCGCACATCGGCCATCGCGCGCCCGGCGGCAAAGACCTGCGGCGGTGCATCCGCGCCCACGGGCGATGGCGGCGTGGTGGCCCGCACACCAAGCAGCGCCGCCAGAAACAAAGCCGCAAGAAGCGCAAGCCGCTTGTTCATCCGCCCCAAAGTCCTCTCCCGCGGTGAGATTTTGTTAACCAAGCTTGATTACGCATTTGCCGCAAGACCTGTCACGCCGGAGTGCACCCCGTGTTCATCGCTCATCAGTTCACCGCGCATGAGGATCATTCGGCAAACTTCGCCGCGATCCGCACCGAGCTGTTCGATGCGGAGGGTAAGCCGTTTACCGCGCTGCTCAAGGACTTGCGGCCCGATTACCCCCGGGTCTGGCGCGATATCGCGCTGGGCTACCTTGGCCTTGTCTGGACAGGGGCCGGCACTGTGTGGTTTGCGCAGATCGGCCTCATCGGCATGATCGCCGCCGTCCTGTGCGGCGCGGCGGGCTTCGGTTTCTGGATCGCCTATGTTCAGCTGTTCATCCACGAAGGCGCGCATGCCAACCTGGCGAAAGCCCGC
>JBIPOH010000189.1:0-6287 GCA_044379435.1 Novosphingobium sp. | reverse complement strand
CAAGCGTATATCGCGCCCGTAATCCGTCTTTCATTCCTGATACCCCTTCGATGAACTGATCCTATCAGCCAAGGGAGACGTCAGGCAGGGGCAAGGTCAAAGAGTCATGATGTTCTTCAATAAAAACAATGCCCATTCCAACAATTCAATGGTTTGTTCGCATATACAATATCAACGGGTTACGAGCCGTGTTGGAATACGAAATGGCGGCAAAATGGGGTTTCTTGATGCCCCGATCCGCTAGGGACGTCGCTGAAACATCTCTGTCCGGAACCTTCAAAGTGCCGCAAATCTGGAGGGAAGAATCGACCTGCGGGACATTCGCCGATCGATCTCGGCATTCGCGTGCCAGTGAATATCGGGGTCCATGTCTTGCCTGATTATCCACTCGAGGTAGTCGAGTGGCACATCCGACCAAGCGGCGCCCCTATGCTTCCCGAACGTCATGTGCGGCATCGGCTTGGGCTGAGCTGTCCAGTTGATCATCTCTTCCAACGTTGCAAACTGCAGAAGGTCGGCAAGGATGTTCGCTGTCACCCAGGCATCTGGTCCAGCCCGGTGAGGGGGCATGGCCAAGGCTGGGTCAAGGGCATACTCGCGCCAATAACGCAGCACCTGATTGCTGTGCTTGGGGGCATTCGGCCATACGTGCAGCGCCACCTTGTAGGTGCAGATCCATGGCTGGCCGCCGGTGACCGCGTCCGGCAGGAAGATGCGTTCGAAGGCGCAGTTGTGGGAAACAAGGACATCCGGCTCAGCCGCGTACGCAATTGCCGCCTGCATGTGCCTTTGTGTGGCCGGATCCATATCGGCCGGGAAGTCTGCTTCCGTCAGGTGATGCACCGCCTTTGTTTCAGGCGGTATTCCATTGAGCGGTCGGTATAGCCAGGAGGTGGGGGGCGACACCCTGATGCCGCTGACGTCAACAACCACATCGCAGAACCCGAACTCGATGATTTCGGCTGGCGGCTCAGTTCCGGTGGTTTCGATGTCGATTACGCGCAGCAGCATTGCAGAGCCTCCCTTCGTCACACGGCAGGGGAGGGGCCTCTAGCTCTCTTGGTCCGGCCGAGCTCAGCATTACCCCCGAATTATTCGAACGTAACATGAACACCTGATACCGGAAAGGCGCTCCGCAAATAAATTGCTCGGGGCGGAGCCTTTTTCCGGACCGAATTGCCAGCTGCCCTCGCGACACATAGCGTGGTCTCTATGCCGGGCGTCATGGCACGTCGACGACGCGGAACACAGCCCCGCTGCCTGCATCGCGAACGAGGTCAACTCGGCTCCCATTCCAGTGATAATCAAGGTGACGACCCTGCACCGGACGGGAGGCGCAATCGGGATAAAATAAGCCGACGCATATACCGCCCTCGTGCCGAACGCTCGGATACATCACCCCACTAGACCCCGCATTCCTCAGATGTTGCGCCAATCCCTGCGAGGCCGAGTAGCTGGCGGGATCCAGAACGGCCTTGATGTGTTCACCCCCGCCTTGCAGGTCGTGAACATCGGCGCTCACCTGCAAAATGATTTCCCGAAACTGGGACGTCCAGCCTGCCGCTTCGTGAGTTTGGGCCATAAACAAGGTGTGGTGGTACACCGTTTCGAACAAGGCTGTTTCGAACTGATCGCCGACATACAATACGCCGAAGCTGCCATCGCTGAACCGGCTAGGCCGATCAGGGCTGACATGGGTGAATGGAGCCATCAGATACGAGGCGCCAGGACCGCCCACGCGCCGTTCGGACGGCACCAGATCAATGTTCCCGATCGTTGCCATGATCCGGGGATTTGTCTTCTGTTCGGCAGATATCAGCAGCGGCCAGTCAGCCGGATCTGCAATATCTTCAAACAGGTCGATGGGCGGGAACACACTGCGAATGATCCGGGCAGCGTCGGTCCACTCAACGCGTGCTGTCGCAAGCTCCGAGGTCGTTGTCACCATCCACCGCGGGAGGCGTCCAGATATCGCCGAACGCGCATGATATCGGTAAGTTCGCCGCCCATCATCACGTTGAGTGCGCTTGCCCCGTCAAAGGCGGCGTTCTCTTTCTTGACCCAGTCATAGGCACGCTGGGGTTCGGAGAAGATGATCCGCAGGGCCTTGTGCATGCCCATGATGTTAGAAAGGCGCGCGCAGCCGTCACGCGAGATGCGTCCCGGGCCTTGCGATTTCCAGCGCCGATAGCTGCGCAACGGCATGTCAAGCAGCGTGGCGGCCTGTTCGTCGGTGATCTCCCACTTGTCGAACAGGTTAATGGCTGCGCGGAACATGGCCGCGGCTTCTGACTGTGTAATGGCCTCCGCGCGGAACGAGAGCGGGGCGGTCTCTATCGGTTGCAGGGCCAACATGCTTCATTCTCCATTTGGCATGGAGTATGCTCTATGATGCCAAATGGCAAGCCGCAATGAGCCAGCGTCCTGTTTGCGGAAATGCCTAGTGGAGGGAATATAACATGTGGATCGGCGCTGCAGCGGGACCCCCCGCTTACTCGGCATAGACGATTGAAGTTGTTCAAGAATGCTATTCTGGGTGGGGTCCCCATCAGCGCTGATCGAGACCCTGTGTAACTTCAATTTCCACGACAATTACAAGAGGTTAGCGCGGATATCATGGGATCCCGCTTAAACGCCTATCCACAGCCGGGGCCGCAGGGCTTGGCTTTGTTGGCGATGCATTCCGGGGGTTGCTCAGCAGTGGCATCGCTGCCTCTGACCTCAGGATCGGCGCCAGTTTCACGGGAGAACGTGCTGTCCTGGTGGCCAAGGCCTTGGGTGACGCTGCCAGAAACATCACGAAGAACCCGGCCAATTTCACCACCTATCCGGGATCTGACGCCCGGGTGTTCGCTGCAGTGGCAGGGCGCACGCCGCGCGGTGCGTTGCTGGTACTCGATGGCGAGAGCCTTTCGCAGTTCGGGAGCATCACCGTGCCCGGCCACGTCTGGCGGGCCATGCAGCGCCTCGGCGCATGGATTGAGCCGGTGCTGATGGCGGAATGGGCGCGGCTCATTCGTGGCTATGCGACGGGGCAGGGGAGGGAATTGGCGCCTGGCCTCGTCGAAGCTGCACTCGCCTGGGTCGAGCCCAATCGCGACGTGAAGGTGGCTCGGGACATTGCGCTTGCGATGATCGGGACGAGCGACCCGGTGCAGTGTGTCTGGTCCGGTCAGCGGCTTCGTGCGGACAATCTCGACATCGATCACTGCCTGCCATGGTCGGCATGGGCGTGCGGTGACCTTTGGAACCTGCTGCCGGCCAATCGCCGCATCAACCAGCATCAACAGCGTGACAGACTGCCAAGCGCCTTTGCGCTCGCCGCTGCCAGACCCCGTGTGCTCGAATGGTGGGAAGGGGCATGGGAGCGTCAACCGCATCTGGTTGACCGGTTCCGGCGTGAAGCATCTGCGACGCTTGTCGTATCCTCCAACGCTGGCCTGACGGACATCTTTGAGTCGCTCGAGTGGCGGCGGCTTAGACTGCGGCAGGATACGCAGGTGGCGGAATGGGTCGGCGCTTCGGTCTAAACGCCTTAGAGAACTTGCCGATCTGCTCGCGCGCGACGGGCTCAGTGGCTGGTTTCGTCCGTTCGCGGCAACTGCAGGTGCAGAATGCGGGCGAGGATGTCGAGCCAGGTGTGGCTTCCGGCGAGGTCGCCGGCAGCAAGCAAGTCGTCCGCCTTCATCGCGGCCATTTCCGCAGCTGCCTCGCCATGCTCATCGATTTGCTGGGCGGCACATGCCCAGAGTTCCCAGTCGGACAAGTGGGAACGACGGGGGACGGTGCTCATCAGTTTTCATCCCAGCGAGCTGATCGGCGTTGGAAGCCTTTGCGGTTGTGTAAACCCATCTGACCGTTAGCACGCATCCCAAAGGCCAAGCCAATATCGGTTGCGCATCGGGCAGGCCAAAGGCGGCAGGCAGTTTGTCGTGCGGCGAGGTGCGCCATGGAGAGATCCTCGTTTGGCACTATTCGAGCTACATGGCCAACGAACCCGAGATGTCAGTCCTTTACAATGCACAATGCCCAGTGTGTGCAGCTGAGGTTGGACACTACGAGCGTGTCGCCGACAAAGCTGGGCTGCCCATCCGGTTCGACGACCTGAATACGGACGCGCTGGCCCAATGGGGACTGGATATCGATATGGCGGCGCGCCGATTATACGTGCAGTACGAAGGCGTGCTTATATCCAGCGTGCCTGCGTTTCTGGCTCTGTGGTCGCGCATGCCGCGCTATCGATTGCTGGCTCTGATCGTGGGGTTACCTGGGGTCAGGCATATTGCCTGCGCCTCCTATGATCACATATTCGCCCCGGCATTGTACCGACGGCATTTGCGCCGGTTGCGCTGAGCCATGTTAGTTGACATCGCAGGGGTCGCAGGTTCAATCCCTGCCGCGTCCACCATTTTCCCCCAAAAATTCAGCATGTTGCGGCGGCCGTTCTCTCGGGCTGTCCAACGCGTTCCGGTGGAATTCCGGTGAATCTCTATCGTGGAGCTCGGCCGGCACTCCCGCAGGCGTGCCAGACAGACGCTCGCGATCAGTTCACCATCCTTCTCCAAGGTGTTGTACGAACACAAATCCCTCGATTTCGTCAGGACAGATGCAGCGGTGACTTCCCGCGCATTGACTGCGCGGCGAGCAGATGCGCGCCGATGGTCAACAGGATGACCGGAAACAGCGCCATATAGCTGACCACCAGAGACTGCTCAGCGCCCCGCGCCGTCGCCACGTCGCTGATGTAGCCGACATAAAGCGGCCCGCCGCCTAGCCCGATCAGATTGAGGATGAACAGCAAGGTTGCCCCGGCCAGGCTGCGCTGCGACGGCGGCGCGGCATTCTGGACAACCGTCAGCGCAGGCGCGAGATACATGTTGTTGAGCAGCGCCGGCACCGCCAGGCAGGCAAGCGCGCTCTGCCATGTCGGCGCCAGGATCATCCCGGCCAGTGCTGGCAAGGTCAGCGCAAAGGCGATGGCCGGCACCCAGCCATACCAACGGCGGTCGCGTCGCCCCAGCCGGTCGACCAACCAGCCGGCGGCAAACGTGCCGATGAAGCCCGTCACCCCCAGCACCAGGCTGTAATAGGCCGCGACCTCGGTGAGGCTCATGCCCTTGACGCGTTCGAGGAAGGGCGGGTTCCAGCTCAACATCGCATAGCCGACAAACGCCGACAGCCCGGACGATATCGCCGTCAGCAGCATCGTGCGGTTCCGGAAGAAGGTCGCGAGGCCGGCCCCAATGCCTTGCGGTGCCGCATGCACCGCAGCGCCCGACGGCAACGGATCGAGCCCGCCGCGTTTCGGTTCGCGGATCACCAGCAGCAGCAGCCCTGCCAGCACGATGCCGGGCAGGCCGACCGCGACGAAGGCGGTGCG
This sequence comes from Novosphingobium sp., assembly GCA_044379435.1. Lineage (GTDB taxonomy): Bacteria > Pseudomonadota > Alphaproteobacteria > Sphingomonadales > Sphingomonadaceae > Novosphingobium. The sequence continues at coordinate 907 of JBIPOH010000189.1, read as the reverse complement.
CCAACCATAATGCGCCGCCACCCAGCCCCCGACGGCCACGCCGAGTGCCGAACCGACCGGCACACCCAACGAGTAGATCGCCAGCCCCGTCCCGCGTTCTTCCGGTGGGAAATAATCGGAGATCAGGCTGTAGGATGGCGGCGACCCGCCGGCCTCACCCGCGCCGACCATGACCCGGGACAGCGCGAGCTGCGTGAAATTCGTCGCCAGGCCGCAGACCACGGTGAACAGGCTCCAGATTCCACAGGCCGCCGCCATGATCGAAACCCGCCGATAGCGATCCGACAACCACGCCACGGGCAGGCCGCAGGTGGTATAGAACAGCGCAAATGTCAGCCCGGTCAGCATGCCGAGCTGGGTATCCGAAAGGCCCATCTCGATGCGGATCGGCTCTTGGAGGATCGACATGATCTGCCGGTCCATGAAATTGAACGTGTAAACGACCGCAAGGAACGACACGACGGTGTAGCGATAACGAGTGTGGCGTTGCGCGGTCTGCATGCCCTCGGCCACCCTTTTTCCCCGGACTTGTGTGGTCCACAATCACGCGTTTCTCGGCTGACCTGTCGCCTGCACTGCGCTGCCGGAGCATGTTTTATGCTGCCAAGCCGATTTGACGGGCAAGCAGTTTTTGATCCCGTTCCATCTGGCTTGGCATGCGGTGCTCTCGGCCGCGGCGTACGATTATCGTTTTGTACCCGCGCCGCAGTTTAGGAAGGGCCACTTTATATTCCGTTCGTTTCCCCCAGCGCCACCCCACAACGCCCGCTTCCGGGCCGCTGAACGAACCCGCTGCGCGGGATTGGCGCTTGCTGTGATTGGTGACCATTAGCCTGCCGCTCTGGCCCTGATTGAGGGCGAGCCCGGGTGGGCAGATCATTTCGACCCCCAACAACCAGGGAGTCGA
>JBIPOH010000188.1:0-6291 GCA_044379435.1 Novosphingobium sp. | reverse complement strand
CATCTTGTAAATGTGATCCCCGGCCAGGATCACCATGTACTTGGGCGCGTGGCTCGCGATGATGTCGATGTTCTGAAACACCGCATCGGCTGTCCCTTCATACCAGGCATGTTCGGAAATGCGCTGCGAGGCGGGGAGGATGTCGAAGCTTTCGTTGCGCTCGGGCCGCATGAAGTTCCAGGCGCGCTGCATGTGGCGGATCAGCGAGTGCGCTTTATACTGCGTTGCCACGCCGATGCGGCGAATGCCCGAATTGATCGCGTTTGAAAGCGCAAAGTCGATGATCCGGCTGACGCCGCCGAAATAGACCGCTGGCTTGGCGCGGTTGTCGGTGAGATCGTACAGGCGGCTGCCCCGTCCGCCTGCCAGCACATAGGCCATGGCATCGCGCGCCAGCGGCTGTGCGTAACTATCGCGCATCAAGCTTCTCCCTTGTTCCCATGTTGGCCGGTTCTTATCCCTCGAACACGAACATCACTGTCGAAAGCGGCGGCAGCACGACCAGCGCAGCGCCGCCGTGTGCGGTAATCCCGCCCAGATTGCCTTGTCCCGATCCGCCATAGATGGCCGCATCGCTGTTCAGCGCTTCGCGCCATTTTCCGTCGTGCGGGAAGGGCAGGCGGTATTGGCCGTGCAGTGTCGGCGTCATGTTGCTGACGACGACCACCGTCGGCGCGCCCGGCGCCTTGCGCTCCCACGCAAACACCGATGCCAGCGCATCATCGACCACCAGCCAGCCAAACCCATCGCCCTCGCAATCGCGCGCATGGAGCGCGGGCAGCGTGCGGTAGGCGGCATTCAGATCGCGCACCCAGCGCTGCACCCCGGCATGCTCGGGCAGATCGAGCTGATACCAGTCCAGCTCTCGTGCCTCGCTCCATTCGCGCCCTTGTGCAAACTCCTGCCCCATGAACAGCAGCTTCTTGCCCGGATAGCCCCACATCAGGCCATAGTAGGCGCGCAAGTTTGCAAATTTCTGCCAGGCATCCGCGCCGCTCATCTTGCCGAGCAGCGAACCCTTGCCGTGGACCACTTCATCATGGCTCAGCGGCAGCACGAAGTTCTCGCTGAAGGCATACATCAGCCCGAAGGTGATCTCATCGTGGTGGTGCCGCCGATGCACGGGATCACGCGCCATGTAGGCGAGCGTATCGTGCATGAAGCCCATGTTCCACTTGAACCCGAAGCCCAGCCCGCCGCGCGGCGGTCCGCTGGCGTCGGTAGGCTGCGTCACGCCGGGCCAGCTGGTCGATTCTTCCGCCACGGTCAGAAAGCCCGCATGGCTGGCATAGACCGCGCAGTTCATCGCCTGCAGGAAATCGACCGCTTCCCAGTTCTCGCGCCCGCCCTCGGCATTGGGAATCCATTCGCCCGCCGCCCGCGAATAATCGCGGTAAAGCATCGAGGCGACCGCATCCACGCGCAGGCCATCGACATGATAGCGCTCGGCCCAGAACAGCGCATTGTTGACGAGGAAGCCCAGCACCTCGCGCCGCCCGAAATTGTAGATTGCGGTCTGCCAGTCGGGGTGGAACCCCAGCCGCGGATCGGCATGCTCGTAAAGCTCGGTGCCGTCGAACTTGGCCAGCCCATGCGCATCGACCGGGAAGTGTGCGGGCACCCAATCGATCAGCACGCCCACGCCCGCCCGGTGCGCGCCATCGACAAACCGCGCAAAGCCTTCCGGCTCACCGAACCGGGCAGAGGGCGCAAACAGGCCCGTCGTCTGATAGCCCCAGCTCGGATCATAGGGGTGCTCGGAAACCGGCAGGAACTCGATGTGGGTGAAGCCCATGTCGACGGCATAGGGGATCAGCCGGTCCGCCAGCTCGTCCCAGCTGTAGAATTCGCCCTCAGCCGGTTTCTGCCACGATCCCGGATGCACTTCGTAGATGGAGATCGGCACCCGGCGCGGATCGGTGGCAGCCCATGCGGCGCGGTGATCGGCATCACCCCACTGGTGTGCATCGGGCGCGGCAATCACGCTGGCTGTCGCGGGGCGCAGTTCTGATCGGAACGCGAAGGGATCGGCCTTGAGCGGCTGCACCGCGCCGCCCGGCCCAACTACACGGTACTTGTAGGCGCGCCCGGCCTCGATATCGGGCAGGAACACTTCCCACACGCCGATATCGGCGCGCCGCCGCATGGGATGGCGCCGCCCGTCCCAATCGTTGAAATCGCCCACGACCGAGACCAGCTCGGCATTGGGTGCCCAGACGGCAAAGTGCACGCCGTGCGCGCCTTCATGATCCATCACATGCGCGCCAAGCTTGTCGAACAGCCTGAGGTGCGTGCCTTCATTGATCAGGAAATCATCCAGAGGCCCCAGCACCGGGCCGAACGAATAGGCGTCCGTAACCCACCATGCGTGCCCCGCTGCCGTGCAGCGATACTTCACCGGCTGGCGCGGCCCCGCAACTTGGCCCTCGAACAGCCCGCGATCATCGATCCGCTTCAGCGCGCCCAGTGCCTCGCCCGCCAGAGAATGCGCCTCAGCCGTCTCCGCCCCCGGCAGCACCGCACGGGCAAATGCGCCGCCCGGTCCCTCATGAATCCCAAGGAGCGCGAAGGGATCGGCATGGGTTCCGTTCAGCAAGGCTTCGAGCGCGGCGGGCGAGGGCTTCATCAGGTTGGCTCAACCCCCCAGATCTCGCGCGCATATTCGCCGATGGTCCGATCAGACGAGAACCAGCCGACATTGGCGATGTTGCGGATCGCCTTTTCGCGCCATCCGGCCTGATCTTCCCACATCCGGTCCACCCGGCGCTGCGCGGCGTGATAGGCATCGAAATCGGCGGCGACCATGAACCAGTCGTGGTCGTAGATCCCGCCCATGAGGCCTGCATAGCGCGTCGGATCGTCGGGTGAGAACACGCCGGTCGCGATGGCGGAGACGGCCTGCTGCAACTCCCGGCTCGCTTCAATCACCGCGCGCGGGTTGTATCCCCCGGCGCGCTGCTGCGCGACTTCATCGGCGGTCAGCCCGAAGATCACGATGTTATCGTCGCCCACCCGGTCCTTGATCTCGACGTTCGCGCCGTCGAGCGTGCCGATGGTCAGCGCGCCGTTCAGGGCAAACTTCATGTTGCCCGTGCCGGATGCTTCCATGCCCGCCGTCGAAATCTGCTCCGAAAGGTCTGCTGCCGGAATGATCCGCTCGGCCTTCGATACGTTGTAGTTGGGCATGAACACGACCTTGAGCAGCCCGCCCACCGAAGGATCGGCATTGACCCGCCGCGCAATGTCGCTCGCCAGTTTGATGATCAGCTTGGCGTTGTGATAGCTCGAAGCTGCCTTGCCGCCGAAGATCTTCACCCGCGGCACCCAGTCGCGCTCCGGATGGCTCCTGATCTGGTCGTAGAGCGCCACCGTCTCGATCAGATTGAGCAGCTGGCGTTTGTATTCGTGGATGCGCTTGATCTGCACATCGAAGAGCGCATCGGGATCGATCCGGAGGCCCATGGTCTGGCGCACATAGTTTGCCAGCGCCACCTTGTTGGCGCGCTTCACTTCGGCAATCCGCTCACCCAGCGCGGCGTCCTCGGCCAAGGCGTTGAGTTCTGCCAGCTTCTCCGCATCATCCAGAAACGCCGGGCCGATGGCGTCGGTAATCACGCCGGTCAGCCCCGGATTGCATTGCTGCAACCAGCGGCGCGGGGTGACGCCATTGGTCTTGTTGTTGATCCGCGTCGGGTACAGCGAATGCAGGTCTGAAAAGACCGTCGATTTCATCAGATCCGTGTGGAGCGCGGCCACGCCGTTCACGCTGTGCGCGCCCACGAACGCAAGGTTTGCCATGCGCACCCGCCGCTCGCCGCCCTCGTCGATCAGGCTGATGGCCGAAATCGCGCGGTCGTCCAGCCCGGCTTTGCGCGCCTCGCGCAGCACGCGGCTGTTGATCGCATAGATGATCTGCATGTGGCGCGGCAGCAGCCGTTCGAATAGAGGCAGGGGCCAGCTTTCCAGCGCCTCGGGTAGCAGGGTGTGGTTGGTATAGCCCACGGTGCGCCGCGTCAGGTCCCACGCCTCGCCAAAATCGAGCCCGTGGACATCGACCAGCAGCCGCATGATTTCCGCCACCGCCACCGCAGGGTGCGTATCGTTAAGCTGGATCGCCGCCTTGTCGGGCAGGCTGGCGATATCGCCGTGCGTCTGCACGTGGCGGCGCACGATGTCCTGGATCGAGGCGGAGGTGAAGAAGTACTCCTGCCGCAGCCGCAATTCCTGCCCTGCCGTGCTGGAATCCGCCGGATAGAGCACGCGCACCAGCGTCTCGGCGCGCACTTCTTCGGCCAGCGCGCCGGCATAGTCGCCCGCGTTGAAGGCATCGAGGCGGATGGGATCGAGCGCGCTGGCGGTCCACAGCCGCAGCGTGTTGACCCGTTTGCCGCGCCAGCCGACCACAGGGGTATCGACGGCGGAGGCTTCGACCTGCTCGGCCGGGATCCATTCCACCCTGTCGCCCTTGTCCACCACTTCACCGCCGAAGCCGATGCGGTAGGCGCTTTCCCGCCTGTCGAATTCCCAGGGGTTGCCATGGCTCAGCCAGGTTTCGGGCAGTTCCACCTGCCAGCCATCGTCCAGCCGCTGGCGGAACATGCCGTTAACATAGCGGATGCCATAGCCGTAAGCCGGGATATCAAGGCTGGCGAGGCTTTCCATGAAGCAGGCCGCCAGCCGGCCAAGGCCGCCATTACCCAGCGCCGCATCCGGTTCCAGATCCTCGATGGTCGAAAGATCGAACCCATAGGAGCGCAGCGCCTTTTCCATTTCGCGCGTCAGGCCCATGTTCGACAGCGCATCGCGCAGCAGCCGCCCGATCAGGAATTCGAGGCTGAGGTAATAGACTCGCTTGCCGCCTGCCTCATAGGTGCGGTGCGTCGATTCCATCCACTGGTCGATCACCTTGTCGCGCAGTGCCAGCACCGTGGCGGTAAACCAGTCGTTCGGCGTGGCGGAATGGACGTCCTTGCCCACGCGGTGGCGCAGCACGTCAAGAATATGGGCCTGCATGTCGCCCGCGTCGGCGCGCGCTGCGCTGGCGGCGGGCTTGTCACTCTGGTCGAGGCGCACGGATCGTCACTCCCCCTGGGCAGACGTAGGCTTGGCACGGGCTTCTAAGGCGGCCCTCGCCCTGACGTCGCGATAGTGTCCGGCCTCTCCCGGTGGCTCGCCTTGCAGACTAGGCGAGGGATGCCCCCGGCGGCAAGCCACCACGTACCGCCCATGCGGCCGAACCGGGACAGGAGTCCAAAGGAATACGTTTGCAGCCGTCCGCAAACGGTTCCCGCATTCTGGACGGTTCCCGCGCCCTAAGCGGTTATCATGCCGTGGGCCTCAGCGCTTCTTTGCCGCCACGGCCTCGATCTCGATCAGGAAGTAAGGCCCCGCCAGCGCCGCCACCTGAAAGGTCGAACGCGCCACGGTGTTCGGGTTTTCGGCAGTCTTGAAGAACTGCTTGAACCCCTCGTTCGCCCCGGCAAAGTCCATCTTGCCGAGCTTGGGATCGGCGACGACGAACAACGTCAGCTTGATCACGTCCGACATGGCATAGCCGCGCGCCTCGAGGATCGACTTGATCCGGGCGAGCGCGCTGATCGTCTGGGTCTTGGTGTCGCCCAGATCTTCGATCGATTTCACATCGGCAAAGCTCTTCGCGGGATCGACCGGCGAGGCCAGCTGGCCCGAGAGATAGAACAGGTCCGTTCCCGCCTTCACATCTGCCCCGTCAAGGATCAGCGCCTGCGGATTGCTCTGCACGCGAGTCACCTGCGCGGCAGCCGGGTTGGCAAAAGCAAGCGCGGCCAAGGCCAGCGCGTGAAGAAGCGTGAAGCGCATCGGTGGTTCCCCTTCAGACGGTGCCGCGGCAGGCGGCAGGTGTAGCCATGATCATACGCCACAATTCGCAGACGCAAAAGCGGGTGATTGCCCGAATGATCACGCGTTTTCGCATGTGTCTGGCAACAATTTGCATTGACGTCGCTGCAATGCAGCATAGCATTGACCTGAGCCGAAGGTAGCAGGAGTGGGGCCACGATCTTGCCGGGATTTCGCCAGACATCGCTTTGCGCCGGCGGCCTGTCGTTCGCCGCATCGTTCGCTGCCGCGCTCATGTTCGCGGCCCCCGGCGCGGCGCAGGACCGTGGCGGCGCATCGACAGTCGAAGTGTCGGAGGAGGGCCGCGAACTCTACGAGCAGATCTGCCAGTCCTGCCACATGGCCGATGCCAGGGGCGGCGGCGTACCCGGTGCGATGTTTCCCGCGCTAGCGAGCAATCCGCGCCTTGCCGAT
>JBIPOH010000214.1:0-5781 GCA_044379435.1 Novosphingobium sp. | reverse complement strand
CCCAGCGTCCGCGTGACCCGCGGCAAGGAAACCGAAGAAACCGCCGTGAGCGCCAAGGCCAATGGCACCGCGATCCTCTCCAGCCAGTCGAGCGGTGTGCGCCGCGCCGGGCAAAGACTGCCCGCCGCCGGTGCGACCGTGATCAACTGAGAGGCATCAGGACCATGTTGAAGACCATGACCCATCGCTTGCCTGCTTTCCAGGCAACCCGTGGCAAACCCGAAGGGGGGCAACCCATGACACGCAATTTCAAGATCAAGCTGCTGGTGGCTGCGATTGCCGCAGTGCCGATGGCAGCGATGCCGGCGGCCACTGCCACCGCGCAGCAGATCGTCAGCCCGGCGCAGGAAATCGTCCTGTCGATCGGCAAGGGCGAACTGGTGACGGTGCCGGGCAACATGGCCGACGTGTTTGTCGCCAATGATGCGGTCGCCGATGTTCAGGTGAAGTCGCAGCGTCAGCTCTACGTGTTCGGCAAGGCGGGCGGTGAAACCACCATCTACGCCAGCAACGAACGCGGCGACGTGATCTTTTCGGCCAACATCCGGGTCGGATCGAACATCGGCAGCATCGACCAGATGCTTGCGATGGCGATGCCCGATGCCAAGGTCAGCGTGTCGACCATGGGTGCCAACACCGTGCTGCTGACCGGCACCGTGGCCGCACCGGAAGATGCTGCCGAGGCCGAACGCCTCGTCACCGCCTTCCTCGGCGAAGAGGCCAACGTTATCAGCCGCCTGAAGACCGCGACCCCGCTGCAGGTCAACCTGCACGTCAAATTCGCTGAAGTCAGCCGCAGCCTCGTCCGCGAAATCGGCGGCAACCTTCAGATGGCAGACGCCACCAGCGGTTTCCGCTTCGGCGTGGGCAACGGCCGGGCGATCGGCGGTGAAGCATTCAACTTTGGCGGCCCGCTCGGCGTCGGCAATGGCGCGGCGCAGACCTCGATCAAGCTGCCGGACGGCACTGATCTCGTCGGCCCGTCGGTCGATACACAGGGCGGCACTTCGCTCGCCGGCCTCGGAAAGCTGTTCGGGCTCAACATGCTCGGCGCGCTCGATCTGACGGAGCGTCTGGGTCTGGTGACCACTATCACCGAACCGAACCTCACGGCGCTTTCGGGTGAAACTGCGACCTTCCTTGCGGGCGGCGAGTTTCCGATCCCGATCGCACAGGGCCTCGGCCAGGTGACGGTGCAGTTCCGCCAGTTCGGCGTCAGCCTCGCCTACACCCCGACCGTGCTGTCGAACGGCCGCATTTCGATGCGCGTCCGTCCTGAGGTGTCCGAACTGTCGACCCAGGGCGCGATTGAGCTCAATGGCTTTCAGGTTCCCTCGATCACCACCCGCCGCACCGAAACAACGGTGGAGCTGGGTTCGGGCCAAAGCTTCATGATCGCCGGGCTGATGAGCGCCAACTCGCAAAACCAGCTCGAAAAGGCACCGGGTCTGGGCGACGTGCCCATCCTCGGCAACCTGTTCCGCAGCCGTCAGTTCCGCAAGGGCGAAACCGAGCTGGTGATCATCGTCACCCCCTATCTGGTCAAGCCGGTCAACGCAGCGGACATCAAGCTGCCGACCGATGGCTATCGTTCCGCCAACGAGCTGGAGCAGTTCCTCGGTTACCAGAACAGTGCGGGTGTCTCGGGTGAACAGCGCCCTGGCCCGGTCGCCGCTGGCCAGGATGCACCGCAGCCGAAGGTGAGCGCAGCCGATCCGGCCGCGATTGTCCCGACGCAGCCGGAAAAGCCGCGCCGCGCCGACAAGAAGAACCGCCGCGAGGAACGCGAAGCCAGCTCCGCGACCCCGGGCTTCAGCCTCTAACGTGAGAAAGGTGATCACGATGCCGATTGCACGACACACCAAGCGCCCCCAATTTCATGTGGCCAATCTCGCGCTTGCGCTGACGCTGGGCCTCGGCCTTGCCGGCTGCGGCGGGATGCCCTCCAACACCAGCCTCTACAGCACCAAGGTGCCGGTGGTGGAACGCACCAACATGACGCTCGATGTCACAACCACCACGTCTGGCCTGCCGATCTCGGAACAGCAGCGCCTCAATGGCTGGTTCGAGACGATGGACCTGCGCTACGGGGATCGCATCGCGATCGAGAACCCGAGCCAGAACCCGGCCGTCACCAATGCGATCCGCGACCTGGCGGCGCGTTATGGCCTGATGCTGAGCGAAACCGCGCCGGTGACAGCAGGCTTTGTCCAGCCGGGTCAGGCCCGCGTGGTCATCACCCGCACCACCGCCGCCGTGCCAGGTTGCCCGGACTGGTCGGCCAAGTCGGACATGAACTACTCCCACGGCCTCAGCCCGAACTACGGCTGCGCGATCAACAGCAACCTAGCCGCCATGGTCGCCGATCCGCAGGATCTGCTCGAAGGCAAAAAGGGTGACGGCGAAACCGTGATCGCCACCTCGAACAAGGCGATCTCGACCTATCGTGAAATGGAGCCGACCGGCAAGGGCGGACTGATGCAAGCAGGCCAAGGCGGCGGCGGCGGCGGCGGAGGAGGTAACTAAGCCATGAATGCTCCCTGGAAATCGGGCTTGCCCGGAAATCGTGACCCCTTCGCGGCCTATATCTGCGATGACAGCGCGCTGGATGTGCTGCGTCCGGTGGTCATCGAACTCGGCTGGCAGCCGGAAAAGTGCAACAAGGGCGGCCTGCGTAACGCGGTGCAATCGCTCTCGGTCAGCGCCAGCCCGGCGATCCTGATCGTCGACCTGTCGGAAAGCGGTGACCCGCTCAACGACATCAACGCGCTCGCCGAAGTCTGCGAGCCGGGCACGGTGGTGATCGCCATCGGCCAGGTCAACGATGTGCGCCTCTATCGTGACCTGCTGTCGAGCGGGATCCACGATTACTTGCTCAAGCCGTTGTCGGCGCAGCAGGTGCATGATGCGCTCAATCAGGCGCTGGCAGTGTTCATGTCCCCCAAGGCGGGCGACGCAGATGCGGCCAAGCGTCACATCTCGACCGCAGTGGTCGGGACGCGCGGTGGCGTAGGTGCTTCGACGCTGGCGACTTCGCTGGCGTGGCTGTTCGCCGAACAGCACAAGGCGGCGACGGCGCTGCTCGACCTTGACGTCCACTTCGGCACCGGTGCGCTGGCACTGGATCTGGAGCCGGGCCGGGGCCTGACCGACGCGATCGAAAACCCGAGCCGCATCGACCCCCTCTTCATTGAACGCGCCATGGTGCGCGCCGGTGATAACTTGTCGATCTTGTCAGCCGAAGCGCCGATCAATCAGCCGCTGATGACCGATGGTTCGGCGTTCGTGCAACTGGAGGATGAATTCCGCCAGGCGTTCGAAATGACGGTGATCGATCTGCCGCGCAACATGCTCATCAACTTCCCGCAGCTTTTGGCTGACGTGAATCTGGTGGTGCTGACCTGCGAGCTGACGCTGGCCTCGGCGCGCGACACGATCCGCATTCTCTCGTGGCTCAAGGCCAACGCGAGCCATGCGCATCCGATGATCGTCGCCAACAAGGTGCAGCCCGCTCTCGCCGAAATCAGCAAGGCCGATTTCGAGGCTTCGATCGAACGCAAGGTCGATTTTGTGGTGCCTTACGACATCAAGGCGGCCTCGAACGCGGCCAAGCTGGGCCAGGTGTTCGTCGACGCCAACCGTTCCAGCAAAGCGACCGCCGCGATCCGGCAAATCGCCGAGCGCGTGATGGGCGTGAGCACGGAAGACACCATTGCGACAGGCGGAGAAAAGAAGTCGCTGCTCGGCAACTTCGATTTCAAGGCAATGCTCGCCAAGAAGCCCAAGGTCGACCTCACCAAGGCCGACTGACCGATATCTGCGCACACGGCGCGGGGCGCTCAGGTGCCCCGCCGACAGCGCAGTGACACAGGATTTGCGCCGCCGCAGCCCGGCGGAACCAGGCAGGAAGCTTAGACATGGCCATTATCCAAACCCTGCTCATCACGCTGGTGATCTTCTCCGTGCTGGTCATGGGCTACGCGGTGATCGCCGGTTCGGGCGCGGCCAAATCCCAGAAGCGCCGGATGCAGGCGCTACGCTACCGCCACTCGGAAAGCGTCGATGCCAAGGTTGACGCACAGTTCAAGCGCGCTGTCGCTGCCCGCAAGCCCAAGACCTATCGCGTCGCAGGCTCGGGCTCGCGCACCGAAGCGCTGGCCATGCGCCTGAGCCGCACCGGCAAGGACTGGACCGTATCGCAATATGTCTACGGGTCGCTCGGCCTCGCGCTCGGAGTCGCGGTGGTGATGTTCGTGTTCAGCCGCGCGCCGCTGCTGTCGCTTGGGATCGGCATGTTGATTGGCGCGGGCCTGCCGCACCTCGTGGTCGGCTACCTCATCAACAAGCGCACCAACGCCTTCATCACCAAGTTCCCGGACGGGATCGAACTGCTGGTGCGCGGCCTGCGCTCCGGCCTGCCGGTGACCGAGACGCTCAGCATCGTCTCAACCGAAGTGCCCGGCCCGGTCGGCTATGAGTTCAAGACCGTGATCGACCGCATCAAGGTCGGCAAGACGATGGAAGACGCCCTCCAGGATACCGCCGACAAGCTCGGGATCGCGGAGTTCAACTTCTTCACCATCACGCTTGCGATCCAGCGCGAGACGGGGGGCAACTTGGCCGAAACCCTGTCGAATCTCGCCAACGTGCTGCGCCAGCGCGCGCAGATGAAGCTCAAGATCCGGGCGATGAGCTCGGAATCCAAGGCCTCGGCCTATATCGTCGGCTCGTTGCCGTTCCTGGTGTTCGGCGCGATTTTCATGATCAACCCGGGCTACATGGGGACCTTCTTCACCGATGATCGGCTGATCGCGACCGGCCTGGGTGCCGGCGTGTGGATGGGCGTTGGCGTGATGATGATGGCCAAAATGGTCAATTTCGAAATCTGATGGCGGGGCGGAAAACATCATGATCAACCAACCCTCTGGCCCGACCCTGCTTGGCTTCGACGTCATCCTCGTCGGCACGCTGCTGGCTGGCCTTGCCGCCTTTGCCGTGATGCTGGCGATCTATGCTGCGCTCACGATCCGTGACCCGATGGCCAAGCGCGTCAAGGCGCTTGAGGCGCGGCGCGAACAGCTGAAGGCGGGGATCGTCACCTCAGCCTCGAAGAAGCGCACCAGCCTTGTGCGCCGCACCGACACGACCGACAAGATGAAGGACAGCCTCGGCCGTCTCAACGTGTTGCAGGAAAGCCAGATCCAGGCGATCCAGCAGAAGATGGCGCACGCCGGTTATCGCAACAAAGAATGGGCGGTGCTGATCATCGTCGCGCGCGCCATACTGCCGATCGTCATCGGCCTGGTGATGGGCTTGCTGATCTACTGGCTCGACTTCTGGCCAGACTGGGGCCCGATGAAGCGCCTCGCCGTATTCGGCGGCAGCGTGCTGATGTCCTACAAGGGACCGGAAATCTTCCTCAAGAACAAGGCCGACAAGCGTACCAAGGAAATCCAGAAGGGCCTGCCTGATGCGCTCGACTTGCTGGTGATCTGCGCCGAGGCCGGTCTGACCGTGGACGCCGCCTTCAACCGCGTCGCCAAGGAACTGGGCCGCGCGTATCCCGAACTGGGTGACGAATTCGCCCTGACCGCGATCGAGCTGAGCTTCCTCAACGAGCGCAAGATGGCGTTCAACAACTTCGCCTACCGCGTCAATCTGGAAGCGGTGAAGGGCGTGGTGACGACCATGATCCAGACCGAACGCTACGGCACCCCGCTCGCTTCCGCGCTGCGCGTGCTGTCGGCCGAATTCCGGAACGAGCGCATGATGCGCGCCGAA
>JBIPOH010000011.1:0-20866 GCA_044379435.1 Novosphingobium sp. | reverse complement strand
CCGCGCTGGAAACCACCACGCCGGGCTGGACCATGGTCAACGCCAGCGTTTCGTGGAAGCCGTTTGGCGTGGACGCACCGACCACGCTGCTGCTGCAGGCCAACAACATCTTCGATGTCGAGGCGCGGCGGCACACCAGCTTCCTGAAGGACGTGGCACCGCTTCTGGGACGGGACATCCGCATCAGCGCGCGGATCGCATTCTGAAGGCTGCGGCGGGGCGGGGGAGAACCGCCTGCCCCGCCCGCGCTGGATATCAGGCCTTCGCGCCCTTGATCAGGTGCACTGCCCCGGCGATCACCGCGCCAAGCGCAAGGCCGATCACGCCGCAGATGACCACGTCTGCCAGCCAAGCGGCGAAGCCGTGGTGTAGACCCAGCCATTCGGCGGGGTGTGCGCCAAGGCTGTGGACGATGATCTGGCCGCCGACCCACAGCATGGCCGCCGTGCCGATCAGGGCCAGCGCGGAGAGCACTTTGGGCATGGCCTGCACCAGCGTGCGCCCGGCAGCCTGCGCGGCGCCCGATTTGCGCCGGGCGAGGTTCAGGCCGATATCATCCATCTTCACAATCAGGCCGACAGCGCCATAGACCGCCGCGGTGATCGCCAGCGCGACAACCACCAGCGCTGCCGTGCGCATGGCAAAGCCTTCTGCCGCGACTTCATTGAGCGCGATGACCATGATCTCGCCCGAGAGGATGAAATCGGTGCGGATGGCGCCCTTGATCATGGTTTCCTCATGATCGGGATCGACCAGCACCTCGGCCTCTGCGGCAAGGTCTTCCTTGTGGGTAGCTGCGTGGATCACCTTTTCCGCGCCTTCGAAGCACAGGAACGCGCCGCCCGCCATCAGGATCGGCGTGATCGCGCCGGGCAGCAGCACCGATAGCGCGAGGATGATCGGGGTGATGACCACCAGCTTGTTGAACAGTGATCCGCGCGCGATCCGCCAGATGATCGGCAGTTCGCGGTCAGGCGTGAAGCCGGTGACATAGCGCGGGGTGACCGCCGCATCATCGACCACCACACCGGCGGATTTGATCCCAGCCTTGCCAGCCGCCGCGCCGATATCATCGATCGAGGCAGCCGCCAGTTTGGTGATGGTGGCAATGTCATCAAGGAGAGCAGCTAATCCGCCGGGCATGGGCATTCCTGTTGCTGTTCAGGGCGAGTTACCGGGTTGCCGGGGGCAAGGGCAAGCAGAACCTGCAGGCCGAGCTCTGACCCGAAATCGAACAGGCCGGCTTGTTCAGTCTAATTGACAGGCTGGTAAGGTTAAGTCATCGTTATAAGTATATATCCGTATCGGATATAAATTCCGCAGATCAAAAACGGATAGACGATGACAAACTTCACCGGAATCGCTGGGCGCCTCAACCGTTATATTGGAACTGCTTCTGCGGATTCGTTCCGTTTTGCCGCCGCTGACCTTGATGGCGATACGCTTTTCGGGCTTGGTGGGCGCGACTTGCTGCATATCACGACGGCGGGAGTGGTGGGGGCTACTGCGCTGGCGAACATGAGTGGGATCGAATCGATCGTGCTGGCGCCGGGCGGCAACAACCTGACGCTGGTCGATGCCAATTACGCGGATATCTCGGGCACGCGCATCACCATTTTCGGCGGAGCAGGCGATGATGTGATTGACGCATCCGGTCTGACCGGAGGGCGCGGCGTCGAGTTTCGCGCCGGGGGCGGCGCAAATGTGCTGAGAGGCGGCGCCGGCGCAGACATTTTCCGGATGCAGTGGTTCGATGCACAGAATTCCACACTATCTGGCGGCAATGGCAATGACCGTCTCGTGCTCACGACAACTGGAAATTTCAACGTAGCGCCAGAGATGTCCGGCATCGAAAGCATTGTGTTCTCGGCGGGCTGGAATTACATTACGCTGAGCAACCAGAATTTCGTAGATGTCACCGATGGGCGGATAACGATAATTGGCAGTGCAGGCGGTGGGTCTGTCGATGCGAGAGCGCTGTCGAGCGGTCATGCAGTTAGCTTTACCGCCAGAGGTAATGTTTCCTATTTCCTTGGGGAAATGTTCGAGGGTGGGGCTGGAAACGATATCCTGCGCGTCACTTCTGGTATATTGAATAATGTTAGAGCTCGTGCAGGAGCAGGAATTGATACCCTCCAGCTGGGTAGAAATACCAGTTTGTCGGCATTCAACTTTGAAAATGTTTCGCAATTTGAAATCATTGCGCTGTCTGCGGGCAACAATAGCCTCGTTTTGTCCGCAAGTTCTTTGGATGATATCGTAACCGATCGGCTGACCGTAGTGGGCAACTCCGGCAATGACCGCATTGATGGCTCGGGCCTTACCGGCCCATTGAAAGGGGTGCTGTTTGATTCCCGCGGCGGCATCGATGTGCTGCTGGGCAGTGAGGCAAGCGACCAGTTCCGGTTCGCCGCGGATGATCTGAACGGAGATACGCTGACCGGCAGAAACGGGAGCGACGAGCTTGTCGTAACCCGTGGGGGCGAAGTGACCGCCGCCGACCTGGCCAACATGACCGGCGTGGAAACGATCACCCTGCTGTCTGGCGGGGTCAGCCTGGCACTGGACGATGCCAACTTCGCCGTTGTGGCGAGCGAGATCATCACGGTGAACGGCAGCACCGGCACTGACACAATCGATGGTTCGGCAGTAGCTTCGGACGGCGGCCTTGCCATCGAGGCAGGTACGGGCACCGACGTGCTGATCGGCGGGGGCCGTGCAGACACGCTCGCCGGCGGCGCTGATGCGGATACGATGACCGGCGGCGGCAATGCGGACTGGTTCGTGTGGCGCAGCAAGACCGAGGGCGGCGACACGATCACCGATTTTACCCGCCTCGAGGACCAACTGGCCTTCGATGCGGTGGCCTTTACCGTAGCAGGCGACACGTTTGACAGCATTGTTGCCGAAGACGATCTGGGCCCCACCGGCATCAACAATGTCGATCTGCTGACTTTCAATGCCTATGCCATTGATAGCGGCGCAGAGTTCCGGGCGATGATCGCGGGCAATTACGGCAGCACATCGCACGGCATGTTTGCGCTCGTGTTCAACAGCAACAACGATGTCGTGCTCTATTACACGAGCGATGCTTCGCTTGCGGGAAGCGACGACCCGGCAGGCGATTACCATCAGATTGCCAATCTGGGCCAGTTGCCGGGCGGTCTTTCGCTCGAGGTGAGCGACTTCGTGTTCATCTGAGAGGCTGAGGCGAACATATCATGACGAATTTCACCGGAATCGCTGGGCGTCTCAACCGCTATATTGGAACTGCGACTGCAGATTCATTCCGCTTCGCTGCCGCCGATCTCGATGGCGACACGCTTTCCGGGCGTGGCGGGCTAGACTTGCTGCATATCACGACGGCGGGGTTCATTGCGCCGACGGCGCTGGCGAATGTGAGCGGGATTGAATCCATCGTCTTGGCACCGGGCGGGAATTCCATTTTCCTCAGCAATGCAAACTTTGCCGACGTCACCGGAGCGCGGATTACCGTTTTTGGTGGCAGCGGCGGTGACTATGTCGATGCCTCCGGGCTCAGTGCGGCCAACAGCGTGGATTTCCGCTCTGGCGGCGGTGTCGACAATCTCAGAGGCGGCGCCGGGGCCGATGTGTTTCGTTTCAGTGCGGCAGACCTGAACGGCGACATTTTGATTGGTGGTGGTGGGGCCGATCAGTTGGTCATGCGTTCTGCAGGCACACTGGATTCAGACGCGCTCAACAACATGAGCGGGATTGAGACGATCGTTCTGGCAGCGGGAGCGAACGGAATCACGATCCGCGATGGCAATCTGCTGAACGTGGCGGGCGGCCGGATCACCGTGTTCGGCAGCAGCGGGGATGACGCCATTTACGCATCCTCGCTCGGTTCGGCGAATTCCGTGGTGATCAATTCGCAAGGTGGGTTCGATGTTCTGCAAGGGGGCGGGGGCAACGACCTGTTCCGGTTCAAGGCCGCTGATCTTTCGGGGGACATGGTGAATGGCGGTTCCGGCGTCGATACTCTCCAGGTGTCCACGGCAGGGACTTTGACAGCTGCGGCGCTGCAGTTCGTCTGGGGGATTGAGATCATTGCGCTGGCAGCGGGTACAAATTCACTCACCTTGGGTAATTTGAATGTTGGCAGCGGCCTTGCGGCTTGGCACCTCACCGTGCGAGGCAATTCCGGCGCGGACACGATCGATGGTTCGGCTCTCACCAATACGTCGACCGGCGTGCTGTTCGATTCGGGCGGCGGCCTCGATGTGCTGAAAGGCGGCGCCGCTGGCGATATCTTCCGGTTTACCGCAAACAACCTGAGTGGTGACACGCTGACGGGCGGCGCAGAAATTGACCAGTTGCTCGTCGTTGCCGCGGGTGAGGTAACGGCAGGCGAACTGGCCCAGATGTCTGGCGTGGAAATCATCAGGCTCTATGTCGGCGGGACCAGCGTGGCTCTGAGCGACGCCAACTTTGCCGGCGTGGCAGGTGGGGTCATCACGGTAACCGGCAGCGCTGGTGCCGACACCGTCGATGGTTCGGCGCTCGGGGCGGCAAACAGTCTTTCCATCACGGCAGGCGCGGGCGACGACACGCTGATGGGCGGCGCGGGGGCGGATACGTTCCAGTTCAGCGGAACGGGCCTCGCCACGGGTGATGCTGTTGACGGCGGCGACGGGATCGACGTCATCAGCTTCGATGCCGACACCACCTTGCTGGGTGATACGATCAGCAATGTCGAGGAACTACGCTATACCGGAACCGGCGACGCGGCGATCACCATCAGCGGCCTGAATGCGGCCGGTTTCACATCGTTCGGCACGCAGAATTTCGACGGGTTCACGCAGGTCTACACTGTGGAACTGGCAGCGGGCACGATCGCCGATCTTTCGCAGATCACCTTCGGCACCCGCGATGCCGGGGACGCCATTCGCGTAACCAGCATTTCGGGCGATACTGCCGTCACGCTCGGCGCGACGATCAGCAGCTTCACCGGCGGCACCGGCAGCGATACGGTGCGCGGGATCTATCGGGTGGATGCGCAGATCAACGGAGGTGATGGCGCAGACTGGATCGATTTCGATCACACCAGCTTGGGGCTGAAGCTTGATGGCGGCGCGGGCAATGATACGCTCGTGCTGCGCGATGGCCTCACGCGCTACATCGACCTCAGCTTGGCCAACCAGATCGAATATTCCGAGGCCGAGGTGATCGAAGCCGAGTTCGATATCAACAAGGCCGTGAATTTCGAGAACGTCGACGGTTCTGCCACGACCAATGGCATCGCGGTCTGGGGCAGCAACACCGCCGCCAGCGTGCTGGCGGGCGGGAGCGGGCTCGACTCCCTTACGACGGGCAGCGGCGGCGGGATCCTGATCGGCGGGCTTGGCGCCGATTACACGGGAGGCTTGGGGGCGCTGAACCGGTTCCTGATCAATTCCACTGAAGAAGCCGACGGCGATGCCATAGGGGGCGTTGTGGGAACCAATGTCATCGAATTGCTGGGCACCACCGATCTGCGCCGCACTGACATGTTCAGCATCGACAAGCTGGTGCTCGCGGCCGGCACCTGGACTGGCTCCTCGGTCAGCTACAGCGAAACCGACCTTGGCGCAGCGATCTACAGCGAGGCCTTGCAAGGGTTCGGCTCGCTGTGCGGCAACGGCGCGTTCGCGGGGACGGTCGAGTCGCTGGCGGTGTATATGGATACCAGCGCCACGCTCGATCTGTCATCGCTCACCCTTGAAGACTGGGGCGCGGAAGATTTGCTGGCCCTTGTCGGCAACAGCCAGGACAACACGATCATCGGCAGCAGCGCCGGTGACACGATCTTCGGTATGGACGGCCTCGATCAGCTGACCGGAAACGGCGGCACCGATACGTTTGCGTGGAGCTCTGCGCTGGAAGGCGGCGATACCCTGCTGGACTTCATCCAAGGGACCGACAAGCTTGGGTTTGATGCCGATGCCTTCAGCGTGACCGGTGGTGTGTTCGATACCACGGTGACGGGGGATGCCTCGGTCCCCACCAACGATCTGAGCACCGCCGATCTGTTGTTCGTCCCCATCACGGCGAACACGGCAGAGGAGGTGCTGGACTATGTAACGAACTTCACCGCGACTCCGGGAACCGATGGCCTGTTCGTGGTGGCCAACAGCGAATTCGGGAACAACGTCCTCTATTATAGCAGCAATCCCTGGAGCGCAGGCCCCGATCAGGCATTCCACCTGATTGCCGATCTTGGCACAAAGCCGGTGACGACTGCGATCATCAACGACTTCATGTTTATCTGATCACCGGGGCGGCGCCCAGTTTGCCCAGTAGATCACTCCGCCCAGTAAAGCCGCATCGGATTGTCGACGAGGAGCTTGCGCTGCAGCTCCGGCGTTGGCGCGATGCGGGGGATCATGTCGACGAGGTGGCCGTCGTCCGGGATTTCGGTGTCCATGTTGGGGTGCGGCCAATCGGTGCCCCAGAGCACGCGGTCCTGATAATCGGCCACCAAGGGCGCTACGGCGTGGGCGAAGGCATCCCACGGATCGCCCGCGCCGCCTTCCTTGATCGCGTCCAGGCGGTCCGGGCAGGTGGCCTTGAACCAGATATCCTCGCGGCTGTTGAGGAACGCGCGGAAGGCGCGCATGTCCGCGCCGTCCGGCCCCTGGCGCACATCGGGGCGGCCCATGTGGTCGATGACGAGGGGCACGGGGATGGCGTCCATGAAGGGGCGCAGTTCCTCGAGGATATCGGCCTCGAAATAGATCACCACGTGCCAGCCTTTGGGCAGGCGCTGCGCGACTTCAAGGAACTTGTCCTTGGGCGCATCATCGACGAGGCGCTTGAGGAAATTGAAGCGGATGCCGCGAATGCCGCCTGCGTGCAGCGCATGGAGATCGGCTTCGGAAATGGCGGGATCGACGACAGCGACGCCGCGCGCGAGACCGTTTGACTGCGCGATGGCGTGGAGCGTGGCGGCGTTGTCGGTGCCGTGGCAGCTGGCCTGCACGATGACATTGCGCGCGAAGCCGAGGTGATCGCGCAAGGCAAAGAGCATGTCTGGCCCGGCGTCTTCGGGAAGGTACTTGGCCTTTGCGCTGAAGGGGAACTGCGCCATGGGGCCGAAGACATGGCAATGCGCATCGACCGCGCCGGGGGGCGGGGTGTAGCGCGGTTTCGACGGGGCAGCGTGCCAGCTGGTGATGCGGTTGGTCATTGTATTCCTTCCGTCGCGCTGTGGTCCTTCGACAGGCTCAGGACGAGCGGATGTTGTTCTGGTTTTGCTTCAACCCCGCTCATGCTGAGCTTGTCGAAGCATGCTTGCGCGGCATCAGCCGTACACAATTCCGTCCATCAACTTGCGCGCCGTGCGCAGGAGGGCGGCGCTCACCACCGCGCCGGTTTCATCGGTTTCGAGGACGCAGCTCATTTCGCCGGTGGGGTGTTCAACCGAGAGGAGCTTGCGCGCCCCTTCCGGTATGACCGCCACTTCGGCGGCGGGAGAGCCGGGGATCAGGCAGGCGGTGGCGACGCTGACCGCGCCAAGGACGCCGATGGTGGCGTGGGCGCGGTGGGGGATGAAGCTGCGCACGGTGACGGCGCCGCCGTGCCGGGGCGGGGCGACGAGCATCATCTTGGGGACCGATTTCGACGTCACGTCGCCGAGGTTCATGCGTTCGCCGACGGCGAGGCGGATGGCTTCGATCTTCGCCTTGAGGTCGGCGGCATTATCCAGCCAGTCGCGGTCTTCGTAGCCGGTCACGCCCACATCCTCGGCCTTCATCACGACGCAGGGCATTCCGTTGTCGATCAGCGTGACCGGCACGCCGTTCACCACATCGACGGCATTGCCGGTGGGAAGCAGCGCGCCGCACGAGGAGCCTGCGGTATCGCGAAACTCCAGCGGAACGGGCGCGTGGCTGCCGGGGACACCATCGATCCTCGCCTCGCCTGCGTAGGTGACGTGCCCAGCGGGGGTGCAGACGGTCGCGACGGCAACTTGCCCGGTGTTTTCCATGTAGATGGAAACACGGGTTTCATCGCCGGTCGCGGCGACGAGGCCGCGCTCGATGGCGAAGGGGCCGATGCCGGCGAGGATGTTGCCGCAGTTCTGCGCGTCCGTCACGATGGCCTGATCGACGAAGACCTGCAGGAACAGGTAATCGACGTCGATGCCTTCACGGGTGGATTTCGAGACGACTGCGACTTTGCTGGTGAGCGGATCGGCGCCGCCCATGCCGTCAATCTGGACCGGATCGGGGCTGCCCATCATGGCGAGGAGGAAGGCATCGCGCTGCGCGGTGTCTTGCGGCAGGTCGTCCTTCAGGAAATAGCCGCCCTTGGATGTGCCGCCGCGCATCCACATGCATCGTATGCCTGTTTCAGACATACTTGAGGCCTTCCTTTTCGAGGCGTTCGCGCATCTTGTACATGTCGAGGCCGAGGATGCCTGCCGCCAGCTTTTCGCGCTTTTCGCCTTCGTTGGCCTCGCGCGCCTGCGCGGCTTTCAGCACCGCTTCGGCATTGGCGCGGGGGACCACGCAGACGCCGTCGTCATCCGCCACGATGACATCGCCGGGGTTCACGAACTGGTTGGCGCAGACGACGGGGACGTTGACCGAGCCCAATGTGTTCTTGACCGTGCCTTGCGCGTAGATCGCCTTGGACCAGACGGGGAAGTTCATTTCGGTCAGGTCGCGCACATCGCGCACGCCCGCATCGATCACGAGGCCGCGGCAGCCGCGCGCGATGGCGGAGGTGGCGAGGAGATCGCCGAAATAGCCGTCCTCACACGGGCTGGTGGGGGCGAGCAGCATGATATCGCCGGCTTGCAGCTGTTCGATGGCGACATGGATCATCCAGTTGTCGCCCGGAGGCGCGCTGATCGTGACTGCGCTGCCCGCCACGCGCGCGCCGCGATAGATGGGGCGCATGTAGGAGGCGAGGAGGCCGGTCCGGCCTTGCGCTTCGTGGACCGTGGCGACCCCGCAAGCGGCGAGGCCATCAATCACCGCCGGATCGGCGCGTTCGATGTGCTGGACGACGATACCGGACATGGCTTGGCTCCCGCTAAAACTGAGTGTGGGCTTCCTTCGGCTTCGCGCGCGCGGGGGGCCAATGCAATGTTTGGCGCGGGGCATAAGGAAATGCTAAGTGAGCGTGAATGACAGAACCGGCCTATAACATTCGGCACTATGCCGCGTTCGCCGCCACGGTGCGACATGGGAGCGTGACGCGGGCGGCGCGAGCCGTGAACCTGACGCAGCCCGCCTTGACGCAGGCCATCGCGCGGCTGGAGGCGGAGCTGGGGTGCGCGCTGTTCGAGCGCGGCTCTGGCGGGATGGCGCCGACCGAGCCGGCGCGGCTGCTGGCTCCGCGCGCGGAAGCAGCGATTGCGCATATCGGCTCACCCCGCGTGACGGGCACGCAAGTGCGGGCGTTTCTGGCGCTGGCGCGGGAGGGTTCCTATGCCGGGGCGGCAGAAGCGACGGGGCTTTCGTCGGCCTCGCTCCACCGCGCCGTGGCGGATCTGGCCGTGGCGCTGGGCACGCGGCTGGTGGACCGGCGCGGGCGGCGCGTGTTGCTGACGCCGCAGGGCGAACGGCGTGCGCGGGGGTTTGGCCTCGCCATGGCGGAGCTGCGCAGCGGCCTGGCCGAAGTGGCGGCGTGGCAGGGCAAGGCGGCGGGGCGGATCGTGGTGGGCGCGATGCCCTTGAGCCGTGCGCGCTGGCTGCCGGAGACGATCCTGCGGTTTCAGGGCGCACATCCGGGCGTGGCGATTGCCGTGGTCGAGGGGAGCCATTCGGAACTGGCGGGGCCGCTGCGCGATGGCGAGATCGACCTGATGCTCGGCGCGCTGCGGGATGGCGCGGTGCTGGAGGACCTGACGCAGGAGCCGGTGTTCGAGGACAGCCCGCAACTGGTGATGCGCGCCGGGCATCCGCTGCTCGCGGCGGGAACGGTAGACGCGCGGCTGGCGGACTATCCCTGGGTGCTGCCCGCGCGGGGGACGCCGCTGCGGCAATACTGGGAGGGCATGATGCGGGCGGTTGGAACCGAGCCGCCGGAGGTGGGGATCGAATGCGGATCGGTGCTGACCGTGCGGCAATTGCTGCTGGGATCGGATGCGCTGACCTTGCTGAGCCCAGCGCAACTGGCGGTCGAACTGCAGGCGGGCGTGCTGGCCAGCTTGCCAACGCCCGCGCCAGTGCGGCGGCGGATCGGGATCACCACGCGGGAAGGATGGCAGCCGACAGGGCCGCAAGCCGTGTTTCTGGCGTTGCTGCGGCAGGTGGCGGCTGAGGAATTCGCATAATCTTATAGCAGGCACGCGAATTGCATTTGTTTGGCCTGCCATGCAGTCGCAGGAGGGCGGGCATGGAAAGCAACATCGCCCTGATCGGTTTCGGCGAGGCCGGATCAACCTTTGCCGATGCGGCTGGCTGGGAGGCCGGGGCTGCCGCCTACGACGTGCTGCCAGCCCGGCGCGCGGCGATGGAGGCGGCGGGGGTGCTGGTCTGCGCCGCGGCGGAGGATGCGCTGGCGGATGCGGGGCTGGTGCTGTCGCTGGTGACGGCGGATGCGGCGCTGGCAGCGGCGCAGGACTATGCCGCGATGCTGAAGCCCGGCGCGCTGTGGTGTGACATGAACTCGGTGGCGCCGGATACGAAGCGCGCGGCGGCCAAGGCCATCGAGGCGGCGGGCGGGCACTATCTGGATGTGGCGGTGCTGGCGCCTGTCAACCCCGCGCGGATGAACGTGCCGCTGCTGGTTTCAGGCGCGGCGGCGGATGCGGCGGCTGAGGCGCTTCGGGCTGCGGGCTTTGCCCATGTGCGGGTGGTGGGCAGCGAAGTGGGCCGCGCTTCGGCGATCAAGATGATCCGTTCGGTGATGGTCAAAGGGATCGAAGCGCTGACGGCGGAAATGATGCTGGCGGCAGAAGCTGCGGGCGTGACCGATGAAGTGCTCTCGTCACTCGATGCGAGCGAGAAGGCGCAGAGCTGGACCGCGCGCGCGGCCTACAATCTGGAGCGCATGACGACGCACGGGGCACGGCGCGCCGCCGAGATGGAAGAAAGCGCCAAGACGCTCGCCGCGCTGGGTGTGGAGCCGGTGATGACCCGCGGCACCGTGCGCCGCCAGCGCGACATGGCCGGGAAGGCCGATCTGTTTTCGCAAGAGAAAGAAGCCGCTCAATGACGATGATCATCGACTGCCATGGCCACTACACCGTGCTGCCGAAGGCGCACGACGAATGGCGCGAGGCGCAGAAGGCGGCGTTCAAGGCGGGGACGCCGTGCCTGCCATACCCGGAGATTTCCGACGACGAGATCCGCGCGACGATCGAGGCGAACCAGCTGCGCCTGATCAAGGAACGTGGCGCGGACATGACGATTTTCTCGCCCCGCGCCAGCGCGATGGCGCCGCATGTGGGCGATCAGTCGGTCGCGGTGCCCTGGGCACAGGCGTGCAACAATCTGATCGCGCGGGTGGTGGGGCTGTACCCCGAAACCTTCGCGGCCGTGTGCATGTTGCCGCAATCGCCCGAGGCGGACCTGACCAGTTCGATCGCCGAGTTGGAGCGCTGCGTGACCGAGCTGGGCTTCATCGGCTGCAATCTCAATCCCGATCCGGGCGGCGGGCACTTCAGGCATCCGCCGCTGACCGATCCCTACTGGTTCCCGCTCTACGAGAAGATGGTGGAGCTGGATGTGCCCGCGATGATCCACGTTTCGGGGTCGTGCAATCCGGCGCAGCACGCGACGGGGGCCTATTATATCGCGGCGGATACCATCGCGTTCATGCAGCTGCTCGAAGGCGATCTGTTCGCGAAGTTCCCAACGCTGCGCTTTATCATTCCGCATGGCGGCGGCGCGGTGCCCTATCACTGGGGGCGCTACCGGGGCCTCGCGGACATGCTCAAGAAGCCGGACCTTTCGGGGCATCTGATGAACAACGTGTTCTTTGATACCTGCGTCTACCACCAGCCCGGGGTGAACCTGCTGGCCGAAGTGATCGAGACCAAGAACATCCTGTTCGGCAGCGAAATGGTCGGCGCGGTTCGCGGGATCGATCCGACCACCGGGCACTATTTTGATGACACCAAGCGTTATGTCGATGCGCTGGATATCACGGATGAAGCGCGCCACGCGATTTTTGAAGGCAATGCCCGGCGCGTTTATCCGCGCCTTGATGCCAAGCTCAGGGAGATGGGCAAGTGACTGAAGCTGCAAAACCCGCTGCGGACATCCACGCCTATCTGGCGGAGTTGGAGGATATTCCCGGCACCCGCGTCTACACGGCGGCGCGGGCGCGCAAGGGGTATCACATCAACCAGTTCGCGATGAGCCTGATGAAGGGCGACAACCGCGAGCGGTTCAAGGCAGACGAGCGGGCCTATCTCGATGAATGGCCCATCTCCGAAGAAGCCAAGGCGGCGCTGCTGAAGCGCGATTACAACACGCTGCTGGACCTCGGCGGCAACGTCTATTTTCTTTCGAAGCTGTTCTCCACCGATGGCCTGAGCTTTGCGGAAGCGGTGAGCACGATGACCGACATGACCTTTCCCGAATACCGGGACATGATGCTGAAGGGCGGGCGTTCGCCTGAGGGCAACCGCTCGATCAAGGCCAACCTCGCCGCCGCAGGCGCCGAGGCCACTAAGGAGGGCTACTGAGATGGCGCGTTTGACTGCAGGTGTCGGCTCCAGCCACGTGCCCTTGCTGGGCGTCGCTGTCGATCAGGGCAAGACGCGGGACGATTACTTCGGCCCGATCTTCGCAGGCTACGACTGGACCCGCGAATGGGAGAAGGCCGAGAAGCCGGACGTCGTGATCCTGGTCTACAACGATCACGCCAGCGCGTTTGACATGAAGATCGTGCCGACCTTCGCGATTGGGTGCGGTGAGCACTACAAGTCTGCCGACGAGGGCTGGGGCCCGCGCAAGGTGCCCGATGTGGAGGGCCATGCCGATCTGGCCTGGCACATCGCGCAGAGCCTGATCCTCGATGATTTCGACATGACGATCATCAACGAGATGGACGTCGACCATGGGCTGACCGTGCCGCTTTCGATGATGTTCGGCACGCCGGAAAAGTGGCCGTGCAAGGTGGTGCCGCTGGCGGTCAATGTCGTGACCTACCCGGTGCCTTCGGGCAATCGCTGCTGGGCGCTGGGCGAGGCGGTGGCCCGCGCGGTGGCGAGCTTCCCGGAAGATCTCAACGTGCAGATTTGGGGCACGGGGGGCATGAGCCACCAGTTGCAAGGCCCGCGCGCCGGTCTGCTCAACCGCGAGTGGGACAACAAGTTCCTCGACATGCTGGAGAGCGATAGCGACGCGGCGCGGTGGATTCCGCATATCGAGTACCTGCGCGAAACCGGCAGCGAAGGCATCGAAATGGTGATGTGGCTGATCATGCGCGGGGCGCTGGGCAAGAAGGTGAAGACCTTGCACCGCCATTATCACATTCCGTGCAGCAACACGGCCATCGGCCATATCGTTCTGGAGCCAGAGACATGAGAATAGCCCTCGCGGGTGCCGGTGCTTTCGGTGAGAAGCACCTTGATGGCCTGAAGAAGATCGAAGGCGTGGAGATCGTCTCGATCATCTCGCGCACCGCTGAACAGGCGGCGGCGGTGGCGGCCAAGTATGGCGCGAAGCATTCGTCGACCGAGCTTGCGGATGCGCTGGCGCGCGATGACGTTGACGCCGTGATCCTGTGCACGCCGACGCAGATGCACGCTTCGCAGGCGATTGCCTGCATGGATGCGGGCAAGCACGTGCAGGTCGAAATCCCGCTGGCGGACAGCTGGGCGGACAGCGAGGCGGTGCTGGCGAAGGCGCAGGCAACTGGCCTGACCTGCATGGTCGGCCACACGCGGCGCTTCAATCCATCGCACCAGTATGTGCACAACAAGATCGCGGCGGGTGAATTCAACATCCAGCAGATGGATGTGCAGACCTACTTCTTCCGCCGCCGCAACATCAACGCCAAGGGCGAGGCGCGGTCTTGGACCGACCACCTGCTGTGGCATCACGCCGCGCACACGGTGGACCTGTTTGCCTATCAGGCGGGCAAGATCGTGAAGGCCAATGCGCTGCAGGGGCCGCTGCATCCCGAGCTTGGCATCGCGATGGACATGTCGATCCAGCTCCTCAGCGAAAGCGGCGCGATCTGCACGCTTTCCCTCTCGTTCAACAACGACGGGCCGCTGGGGACGTTCTTCCGCTACATCGGCGACACGGGCACGTACATCGCGCGCTACGATGACCTCGTGAACGGCAAGGAAGAGCCGATCGACGTGAGCAAGGTCGATGTCTCGATGAACGGGATCGAGTTGCAGGACCGCGAGTTCATCAGCGCGATCCGCGAGGGCCGCGAGCCCAATTCGTCGGTGGGCAAGGTGCTCGATTGCTACCGTGTGCTGGGTGATCTGGAGAAGCAGCTGAACGGCTGAGCCGAACTGGCTTCTGCCCCCACCCGCTCACCCTGAGCTTGTCGAAGGGTGCTGGCGCGACAGTCGCTCTGTGATGCTTCGACAAGCTCAGCATGAGCGGGGGTGGTTAAAGGTCGCTGGAGGAGGTCACTTCGATGGAAGCGTTGATTGCCTATTCGGGGCGCAAGTTTGCCCGCCCGCGCTATTACGCCAATGCCCATGAGCGCGACGAAGTGGACATTGCGCCGGAACTGATGCCGGTGCTGGATGGCCGCGCGGCGGGCACCGGCATTGACCGCGAGGGATTCCAACTCGTCGCGCACACCAGCGCGGTGCGCGATTTCCGCGACCGCGAGGAAGTTGCGCGCGTCCACATGCGCGAGATCGAGGAACTGGTCTCGGCCGAGACGGGGGCGGATTTCGTCCATGTCGGCGCGCCCGGTTTGCTGCGGTTTTCCGAACGGTCCGGCCTGGCGGGAAGCCTCAACAATTCGATGCCGGCGCGGTTTGCGCATATCGATATCTCGGCGGCGACGGCGGCGCGGTTTGGCGAAGCCGGGGCGCAGGGGCGCGCGTTTTCCCGCTGTGCGCATTATAACGTGTGGCGCGCGCTTTCGCCCGCGCCGCAGGATGTGCCGCTGGCGCTGTGCGATGCGCGTTCACTGGCGGCGGCGGACCTGATCTCGGCGGATGCGGTGTTCGATGAACCGGGCAAACCCGAGTGGTCGTTCGAGGGACTGGTGGTGGCGCACAGTGCGGCGCATCGCTGGCACGCTTTCTTCGATCTGAGCGCGGATGAAGCGATCCTGTTCAAGACGCATGACAGCGATCCTGCGCGCGCCACCCATGTCCCGCATGTTGCGTTCGATCTGCCCGGATGCCCTGCCGATGCCCCGCCGCGGGTGAGCATCGAGATGCGCGCAACCGCGTGGTGGTGGCGCTGATGCAACAGTTTGTGTTGCATACAATTGTGCAGCAATATCGGTATTGCGTCCTCGGATAGAATTGTTATGATTCATACCTGATCGAACGAGCAGATCGTCGACAGACTAAGGGAGGGTTACCATGGCCAAATTGACGGCCGCGAGGCGCGTTGCGCGCCTTCTCGGCATGACCGCAGCGGTAATTTGCGTGCCTGCCTTCGCGCAGGAAGCTGCCCCGCAGGCTGCGGAAGGCACCGCTAACAACGTCACGACGCAGGAAATCGTCGTCACCGCACAGTTCCGCGCGCAGAAGCTGCAGGATACGCCGCTGGCGATCACCGCAGTCAACGCCGCCATCCTCGAAGCGCGCGGGCAGACCGATATTTCGCAGATCACGGGCCAGGCGCCGAACGTGGTGCTGCGCAACCAGCCGCAGAGCGGCGGTATCGGCCTGATCGCGTTCATCCGCGGCATCGGCCAGACCGACTTCAACTACGCGCTCGAACCCGGCGTCGGCATCTATGTCGACGACGTCTATATCCCGACGCTGTCGAGCTCGCTGCTCGACCTGATGGACCTTGAGCGCGTTGAAGTGCTGCGCGGTCCGCAGGGTACGCTGGCAGGGCGCAATTCCATCGGCGGCGCCATCAAGCTGTTCTCCAAGAAGCCCACGGGCGAAGGTGGCGGCTATCTGCAGGCGACGTATGGTGCGTACAACCGCATCGACGTGCGCGGCATGGCCGATTTCAAGATCACCGACACGCTGTCTGCGCGCGTTTCGGGCGCGACCAAGAACACCGACGGCTATGTGAAGCTGCTCGATTACGGCCTTGCAAACCCCAATTCGAACGTGCCGGCCAACAACGCCAAGGGCAACGGCATCGAGAACGGCACGCTCGGCGGGCGCTCGTTCTCGGCTGCGCGCCTTGCGCTGCATTGGGACGCAACGCCGGATATCGAAGTGAACCTTGCCGGTGACTACACCCGTGAGCGCAACGATTCGGGCGCGCAGGTGCTGCTGTTTGCAGGCGGCCCGTCGACCACGCCTGAGGGTATTCCCTGGCTGAAGGGCAAGGATGGCAATCCGGTTCCGCTGACCAACGCGTTCGTGCCCTACAGCACGCGCTTCCAGCAGAGCGGCTCGACCGCACCGGCTGGCTATGATCCGCGCTTCATCAACTATGCCAACTTCCTCGATGCGCGCACGCCCACGAGCCAGGCGCCGTACAAGCCCTATTCGGCGACCAACGGCCAGAACTTCGATGGCTGGGGCGTGACCGGCAACGTGACGGCCAAGCTGGCTGACAACCTCAGCGCAACGTGGATTTCCTCGTTCCGCCGCTACAAGATGAGCTTCGGCTTCGATCAGGAC
This sequence comes from Novosphingobium sp., assembly GCA_044379435.1. Classification (GTDB taxonomy): domain Bacteria; phylum Pseudomonadota; class Alphaproteobacteria; order Sphingomonadales; family Sphingomonadaceae; genus Novosphingobium. The sequence continues at coordinate 4,161 of JBIPOH010000011.1, read as the reverse complement.
GGCTCGCCCATCCCGGTCGCGCAGCTCGACAACAAGCTGCGCCACCGTGCGTGGAGCCAGGAACTGCGCATCAACGGCAGCTTCTGGGACAAGAAGATCGAATACACCGTCGGCGGGTTCTACTTCGACCAGAACGGCACCTACAACGCGCGCGTCGACCTGAACTACGCGGGTATCGACTTCATCCACGGGCCGGACAGCACCCCTTCGACGTCGAAGGCGCTGTTCTTCAACGGCACGTTCCATGCAACCGACGCGTGGAGCTTCACCGGCGGCATCCGCCACACGTGGGACCGGAAGGACTACACCTACTTCCGTTCCAACCCGGATGGCACTATCCCAGGTCCGCTGCCGTGCGAGTTCTTCCTTGGTGCGCCGACCGCCGGCCCTGTCGGCATTGGCAACTCGCCCAACTGCCTCCTGATCGGTCTTTATAATGTGACTGGCCAGTTCAAGGGCCAGCGTACTGACTGGCGCGTGGAGACCGACTACCGGTTCAGCCCGGAAGTGTTCGCCTATGCCTCGGTCTCGACCGGCTACAAGGCAGGCGGCGTCAATCCGCGTCCGTTCTTCGGTCCTTCGGCGGGTGAATGCTCGGCGCTGCCGCCGGGCGTGCTCGCACCGTGCAACCAGATCGCGTCGTTCCAGCCTGAAACGCTCACGACCTATGAAGCGGGCATCAAGACCGACTTGTTCGATCGCAAGCTGCGCTTCAACGCGTCGGCGTTCTTCAACAAGTACGACAACATCATCCTGACGCTGACTCGCTGCCCCGCCGCGCCGTGCCTGCTCCCGGCCAACGTCGGTAAGGCGGAAGTCTGGGGTCTGGAAGGTGAAACCACGATCCGTCCGGTCGAAGGCCTGACGTTCGACGGCTCGCTGAGCTACCTCAACTTCCAGTACAAGGACACGGGTACGACGGGTGTGCCGCTGGGCAACATCACGCCGTTCACGCCCAAGTGGAACTGGAGCGCAGGGGCGCAGTACGACTACACCTTGAAGGCCGGCAGCGTGATCAGCTTCCGCTTCGATGGTTCGTACCAGTCGTCGATGTACACCGAGGCGTTCAACGCGGCGACCAACCTCGTCGACGGCCGCTTCCTTGGCAACCTGCGCCTGAGCTACACCAGCGCAGACAAGAGCTGGCAGCTTGCAGCCGAAGTGCAGAACGTGTTCGACAAGTACTACTACAACACCGTGGAAGACGTGAAGGGCCCGCTGGGCGTGATCACGGCCAACCCCGGCCTGCCGCGCACCTGGGCGGTTTCGATCAAGCGCACGTTCTGATCGCTGCGCTGACGTGAAACAGAAGGGCCGCCCCGCTTCGGTAGGGCGGCCTTTTTGCTGTTCGGGTTTCTGGGCGGGTTTCCAGTTGAAATCGGCCCCGCGCATGTTAGACCTATTCTAACAATTGATAGAATGGGATGAGTGGCGATGGGCGCGTTTCCGCAGACGATGTATTTTGCCGGGCTCAACGAACCGGTCGGTCAGGAAGCGAGCCTGACCGGCCTTACCGTGGAAGGCACGCTGCCGCCCGAAGTGCGGGGCAGCTTCTACCGCGCGGTGCCCGATCCTGCGTTTCCGCCCAAGTTCGAAAACGACCACACGCTTTCGGGTGACGGGATGGTGAGCCGCCTTTCGTTCAATGCGGACGGTACGGCGGACTACGCGATCCGCTTCGTGGAGACCGCGCGCTATCTGGCGGAGAAGGCGGCGGGCCACGCGCGCTTTGGCCGGTATCGCAATCCCTTCACCGATGATGCCGACATGGCAGGCGTGGACCGCACGGTGGCGAACACCACCCCGGTGTGGCACGCCGGGCGGCTGCTGATGGCCAAGGAAGACGGGCGGCCCTACCGCGTCGATCCGAAGACGCTGGAAACGCTGGGCTCGTATGATTTTGGCGGTGCGCTGAAGTCCGAGACGATGACCGCGCATGTGCGGATCGATCCCGCCACGAAGGAACTGTTCCTCTATGGCTACGAGGCGGATGGGCTGGCCTCGAAAACGGTTTCCTACTGCGTCGTGGGGCCGGACGGCGCGCTGAAGCGCGAGCAGTGGTTCGATGCGCCCTATTGCGCGATGATGCACGATTTCACGATTTCCGAGAACTACGCGCTGTTTCCGATCTATCCGACCACGGCAGACCTTGACCGGCTCAAGGCGGGCGGCGAGCACTGGCACCACGAGCCGGAACTGGATTCGTGGCTGGGCGTGATGCCGCGCTACGGTGAAGTGTCCGAGCTGCGCTGGTTCAAGGGGCCGAAGGGCGTCCATTCCTATCACATGATGAACGCGTGGGAGGATGCGGACGGCCTCTTGCATTTCGATGCCTGCCTCAACTCCACCAATGCCTTTGCCTTCATCCGCGAGCCTTCGGGCATCCATATCCAGCCATGGGAAATGCAGGGCGCGCTGACCCGGTGGACGGTTGATCCGAAGGCTGAGGGCGGTAAAGTGACCGAGACGATTATCGGGCCTCCGGGCGATTTCCCGGTGATCCCGGCGGCATCGCAGGGGCGGCCCTATACGCACGGCTGGATGCTTACGATGAACCCTGAGCTTCAGGGGCCGCCGCTGCTGGGCGGGCCGGTTGGGGCGATGTTCAATCTGCTGCTGCGGCTGGATATGCGCGGGGGGCCTCCGCAGGCGCTGGCCTTGCCGCCGATGGCCGGGTTTAACGAACCGGTGCATGTGCCCGCTGCCGATCCGGCGCATGAGGGGTGGCTGGTGACGATTGTGGACCAGCAGATCGGCGACAACGCCTTCGTGCATCAGGCGTGGGTGCTCGATGCCGGCAACATTGCGGCAGGCCCGGTCGCGAAGGTGACGATCCCGCTGCGGCTGCGTCCGCAGGTCCATGGCTGGTGGGTGCCGCAGGCGCAGCTGGATGCGGCGGCATGAGCAAGCTCGTCATTACCGGGGCTTCGGGCAACTATGGCCGGGGCCTGACCGACCGGCTGATTGCCGCGGGGCGCGCCGCAGACCTGATCCTCATCACGCGCAGCCCGGACAAGCTGGCGGACCGCGCCGCGCAGGGGTGCACGGTGCGCTATGGCGATTTCGACAAGCCCGAGACGCTGGGCGAAGCGATGCGCGGCGGGGAGAAGATGCTGCTGATTTCCGGCACGCGGGTCGGCGCGCGGGTGGTGCAGCACAAGGCGGCGATTGACGCGGCGGCGGCGGAAGGCGTGCAGCATATCGCCTATACCAGCTTCATCGGGATCGACGATCCGGCGAACCCCGCCGAAGTGCGCCACGATCATATCGAGACCGAGGCGCTGATCCGCGCTTCCGGCATGGCGTGGACCATGCTGCGCGATGCGCACTATGCCGATGCGATGATCCTGATGGCGGGTCTGGGCGTGATGCAGAGCGGCCAGTGGGTGAGCAATGCGGGCGAGGGGCTGGAGGCGATGGTGTGGCGCGATGACTGCATCGCCTCTGCCGCCGCCGTGCTGCTGGGCGAAGGGCATGAAGGCAAGGTTTACAACATTACGGGGCCGGAATTACAGACGTTCCGCGAAGTGGCGGCGATGATGGCCGAGATCACCGGGCGGCCAGTTGCCTATGTTTCGACCACCGATGAGGAGCAATACGCGATGTTCGATGCCATGGGCATTCCGCGCCGCCCGGTGGATGATCAGAGCGTGGCGGGCATCCCGTGGAACAGCGACGACATGGTGACGTTCGGACAGGCCATCCGGGAGGGATTCCTGCAGGTCTGCAGCGGTGATGTGGAGCGGCTGACAGGGCGCCCGGCGCGCTCGGTGCGGCAGATGATCGAGGATAACGTGGAGATGCTGCGTTCGGCCTAGAGCTGGGTGCGCTTCCCACCAACTTCCAGCCAGAGTGGCTCACTACATTGCCACCGAAAACCCATCGTCGCCCCGTGCTTGACACGGGGCTTGGCTACCTTTCGGCCTCGCCAAGCGGCGCATCCCCCGCCGGATGCCACTGGTCCCAAAGGTCGAGCCGATCGGGATTGTCTGCCTCGATCAGTGCGAATGTCCATGCGCGGCGCCATTTCTTGATGCGCTTTTCGCGGTCGGAAGCGGTTTGCCATGATGTAAGGCCAGCCGCCTTTTCCTATGGCGCAGGTATTGCGGGAAAGGCGGACAAAGAAAAGCCAAGCCCCGGGTCAAGCCCGGGGCGACGAGG
>JBIPOH010000187.1:0-6319 GCA_044379435.1 Novosphingobium sp. | reverse complement strand
CCTTCACGGCGATGCGCGATGAACGCTTCGCCGAAATCGCTGCAACCACCGGCGCGTTCGGTCTTGCCAAGCAGCTCGAAGCCCAGTTCGCGCGTCTGCTGCCTTCGGCGGCAGCGGCGAAGCAGGAGTAGCGCCCCATGGCCTCCGATCTCCTCTCCATCGGTCTTTCCGGCGCCAAGGCGGCGCGTATCGGGCTGGACGTGACCGCGCAGAACATCGCCAATGCAGGCAACACCAGCTATGTCCGGCGCAGTATCGGCCTCACCGAACTCGCCTCCACCGGCTACAACCAGAGCGTGCGCGATGTCTCGCTTTCGGGCGTACGGGTGGAAAAGGTCGTGCGCAACGCCGATGCCTTTCGCCAGTCCGAAGTGCGCCGCACCGGGGCAGACACCGCGCGCGCCGATGCCGAAGTATCCGGCCTCGGCAATATCGAGGCAGCGCTGGAGCAGTCGGGCGTCTATACCGCGATCACCGGCTTTGAATCCGCGCTGCAGAAGCTCAAGGAAGATCCGGTCGATACCTCGCTGCGCTCCTCGGTGATCGAGGCCGCGCGCACGATGGGCGCCACCTTCCAGATCGCCACGCGCGAAATGGACGCAGTGGGCAACGGGCTGCGGTTCGAAGCTGCAGACGGGGTCTCCCAGGTGAACCGCATTACGGGTGAACTGGCGCGCACCAACTTGCGCCTTGCCCGCGCGGCGGATGCCAGCTCCGATCAGACCGCGCTGCTCGATCAGCGCGATGCCCTGCTCGCCGACCTCAGCCAGTACGGCGATATCACCACCGCCCTCGCGAGCGATGGCAGCGTGACCGTCACGCTCGGCAGCACGGCGACCAATACCCCGCTGGTGAGCGGCGGCAATGTCACCACGCTGGCGATGGCCACCGCCGCCGATGGCACGATCAGCTACACGCTGGATGGCGAGGCGCTCTCGCTCGGCGGCGGCGCGCTGGCCGGGCAGCAACTTGCGCTCGGCAAGCTCGACCAGCTGCGGGGCGATCTGGATGCGCTGGCGCAAACCATCGTCACCACGGTCAACGATGCGCAAGGCGCTGGCACAGATCGCAACGGCGATCCCGGCGCAGACCTCCTCACCGGCACCACCGCCGCGACAATCGCGCTGGCCACAGGCGATCCGGCCATGATCGCAACCGCCCCCGCAGGCGCCGCGCCCGGCAGCCGCGATGCCGGCAATCTCGATGCTCTGCGCAGCGCGCTGTCCTCGGCCGATCCGGCGGGCACGATGGATGCGATCCTGTTCGATATCTCGGCCTCCGTGGCGGGCCGCACGATCACGCGCGATGCCCTCGCCACGATTTCGAGCGCCGCCAGAACCGCGCTTTCTGCGCAAACCGGCGTCGATCTCGATACCGAAGGCGTCAATCTCGTGCGCTACCAGCAGGCATTTCAGGCTTCGGGCCGCGTGATGCAGGTCGCCTCGAACCTGTTCGATTCCCTCCTCCAGATCCGCTAGGCCCGCAAAGGACGTTTGGCATGAGCATCTTCGCCACCAGCACCAGCGCCTTCTTCGAACGCTCTGCGCAGAGCCTCACGGCCTTGCGCGGGCAGGCCGAAGACCTGCAGAACCAGATCAGCACCAACAGCAAGGTGACGAAATCCTCCGACAATCCGCTGGCGGCCTCGCAGCTTCGCGCCCTTGCGCGCGCCGAAGCCATGGGCACAATCGATACGGCTGCGGCCAACCGCGCGACCACCGATCTCAATCTCACCGACACCGCGCTCAACCAGTTCGCCAGCTATGTCACCCGCGCGCAGGAACTGGCCACGCAGGCCGCCTCCAGCCTGCTGCCGCCCGCACAGCGCGCCAGCATCGCCTCCGAACTGGGGCAGATCCATCAGGGCCTGCTCGGCCTTGCCAACGCGCGCGACAGCGCAGGGCACGCGCTGTTCGGCGGTGACAGCCCGGGCGATGCCTATCAGATCAACCCGGCTACCGGGTTTGCCGAATACATTGGCGGCGGCGCTGCCGGGCAGCTCTCGCTGGGCGATGGCCAGTCGGTCAGCCGCAGCCTGACCGGCCCGGAATTCCTTGCCTTCAAGGATCCGGCGGGGGCCGATACCGATCTGATGACCGTGATCAAATCGCTCTCCGATGCGCTGGCCACCGGCGCCGCGAGCACGGCTGCCACCGCGCAGGCCGCGCTGGGATCGCTCGGCAATGGCCTCGAGGCGATCACCTCGGCGCAGACCGTGGTCGGCTCGCGCCTCAGCTGGATCGATTTTTCCTCCGAACGCCAGCAGGCGATGAGCGAGGCCCGCGCCAGCCAGCAGGAAGAGATCGGCACCCCCGAACTCGGCTCCGCGCTGGCCCGCCTGCAGCAGCTTTCCACCGTGCTCGAAGCGAGCCAGGCCAGCTTCTCCAAGCTCGCCAATCTCTCGCTGTTCGAATTCCTGCGCTGACCCAACCGGGATACTCCTCACCATGTATGCTGCCATCGGTATCGTCATTCTCCTTGTCATGGTGTTCGGGGGCTTCGCCATCACCGGCGGCGCGCTCGGCCCGGTGATGGAGGCCATTCCGCACGAAATGCTGATCATCGGCGGCGCGGCGCTGGGCGCGGTCGTCACCGGCAATTCGCTCCATGAATTGAAAGCGCTCGGCGGCGGCTTCGGCAAAGTGTTCAAGGGGCCAAAGCACAACAAGCAGGATCACGTCGATGCCATCGTGCTGTGCACGCGCCTCATGAAGATCCTGCGCAGCGATGGCCCGGTGGCGCTGGAAAGCCATGTCACCGATCCCGCCAATTCGCCGATCTTCGCCGAATTTCCGCGCATCCTCGGCAACAAGCCGCTGGTCGGTCTGATCTGCGATACGCTCACGCTCATCGTGGTGTCCTCGGGCACGCTCGAAGTCCACGCGGTCGAAGACGTGATGGACCATTCGATGAAGACGCACTTCCACGAAATGAGCGAGCCGCAGCATGCACTGCAGAACCTTGCCGACGCGCTCCCCGCGCTCGGCATCGTCGCGGCGGTGCTGGGCGTGGTGAAGACCATGGGTTCGATCGACAAGCCGCCTTCGATCCTGGGCGCGATGATCGGTTCGGCGCTGGTCGGCACGTTCATGGGCGTGCTGCTGGCCTACGGTATCGTCGCGCCGCTCGCGGGCCGGCTCAAGCAAGTGCTCGATCAGGACGAGATGATCTTCCAGGCGGTCAAGCAAGTGATCATCGCCAGCTTGCACGGCTGGCCGCATCCCCTCGTCGTGGAAAGCGCACGTTCGGGTCTGGGGCACTCGTTCCGTCCCGGCCTTTCGGAACTCCTTGATGCCTTGCGCGGGCGGTAACCGATGGCAAAAGCGCCCAAGGGCAAGAACGAACCTGTTCGCCCGATCATCGTCAAGAAAGTCACCGTCGTCGAAGGCGGCCACCATGGCGGCGCGTGGAAGGTGGCGTACGCGGACTTCGTGACCGCGATGATGGCGTTCTTCCTGCTGATGTGGCTGCTGGGCGCGACCACCGAAAAGCAGCGCAAGGGCATTGCCGACTACTTCACCCCCACCCTGCTCAAGATCAAGGAAGGCAGCGCGGGCTCCTATGGCCTGCTCGGCGGTTCCTCGCTCACCGATGCCGACAACTACCAGCACCGCGCCGGGCAGACCGGCACCAAGACGATGACGATCCCGCGCGATGCCACTGGCGGCGCGAAGGACGGCGGCACCAAGGCCAAGCGCACCGCCAGCCTGCAGCAGCGCCTCCAGCAAAAGCTGGCGGCGAGCGAGACCTTGCGCAAGCTCGCCAAGCAGGTGCGCGTGAACCAGACGCCCGAGGGCATCCGCCTTGATCTGATGGACGACGCCAAGTTCTCGATGTTCCGCCTCGGCACCACGCTGCTCACCCCCGAAGCCGCCGAGCTTGTCCGCGCCATCGGGCAGGCCCTGGGCCCCGATGCCGGCGGCCTTTCCGTGCGCGGCCACACCGATGCGCTGCAATGGAAGCCCGGAGACGCGGCCAACAACTGGTCACTCAGCGCCGGCCGCGCCGAAGCGACGCGCCTTGCCCTGATGAAAAGCGGCGTCAAGGAAGACCGCTTCCGCCGCATCGAAGGCGTCGCCGATCAGGAGCCGCTGCTGCCGGACAACCCGACCGACCCGCGCAACCGGCGGATGAGCATCCTGCTGATGAACTGAATGGTCCTCCCCATTTTTGGGGCACGCAGAGACGGGGAGAGGGCGCGCAGCAGGAAAGGCGGGAAGACGCCAGCGCGGGACAAAAGCTGCCGTTCAGCTAGCGACCCCGATGCGGTCATTTCCTGCGTCAATTTTGACCTGCGGCTTTTGGGACTCCAGCGGGCTATCTGGTTTGTAACGTCTGAAGCGCCGATTTGTCGTTCCTTGCAGCGATTTCAGCAGGGGTCGATCTGTTTTCCGCGAGCTTAGTGCGGGTACCGATCCGCTTGCATCGCAAGCGCCGCTCTAGGTTACTGTTTTAGCGGGCATTCCGAACCGCCGGATGCTTCCACCCAGCTTGAAAACGATCTAGCGCACAAGACTTTTCTGATGATCAGATGGCGGCCAGCCTGTTCCCATCGAAGGCGAGGTTCTTTCGGGGCATTCAGGCTAGCACTACTTTGGCAGAAGTGCATTTTTGAGATTCACAAGAGTCACTTATGGTGATTCAATGCAGCCAGCTTGTGGAGGCTGGCGATGGTGGAAGCGTGGCGGGACGATCTGACGGAGTGGCTAGCGCCCTTTGTGGGTCTTCTGGGCGATCGGCGCAGGGCGCGGATGTGCCCTGCCTATGTCGAGGGGTTGATCGGTCCCGGGGACCGGAAGAGCGTGCAGCCTATGGCGATGCGTTCGCCGGGGATTGGCTACGATCAGCTGCACCATTTTATCGGCGGTGCCCTGTGGGACAGCACGCCATTGGAGGAGGAGCTCTGTCGGCAGGCCGATGCGCTCGTAGGTGGCAGCGATGCCTGGTTGATCATCGATGACACGGCTTTGCCCAAGAAGGGGCGTGCGTCGGTCGGCGTGGCGCCGCAATATGCCTCGGCGCTGGGCAAGAACGCGAACTGCCAGACCCTCGTGTCGGTGACGCTGGCATCGAACGAAGTGCCGGCCATGATCGGTTTGCGCCTGTTCCTGCCTGAGAGCTGGACCAGCGATGCGGCGCGCATGGACCGTGCCAAGGTTCCTGCAGAGGCGCGCGCCTATCGTACCAAGCCCGATATAGCCCTTGCCGAGATCGATCGCGTGCGCAGCGCTGGTGTGCGCTTCGGCGGCATATTGGCCGACGCTGGCTATGGCCTGTCCGGCCCTTTCCGGCAGGCACTGACCGAACGCGGTCTGACCTGGGCAGTGGGCATACCTTACAAGCAGAAGGTCTATCCGGCCGATGTTGCCATGATCTTCCCGGTTGCTGGTCGCGGACGGCCACGCAAGAACCATGTGCCTGATGTTGCTTCGCGTCCCGCCCAAGAAGCGCTCGAGAGCGCCAAGTGGCAGACCGTGAGCTGGCGGCGCGGCACCAAGGGCAAGCTGTCGGCGCGCTTTGCTGCCATGCGCGTGCGGGTGGCAGACGGCCCGCCGCAGCGGATCGGTGATCTCGGCCAGCAGCATCTTCCCGGCGAAGAGGTATGGCTGGTCGGCGAGCACCGCTCCACTGGCGAACGCAAATACTACCTCAGCAATCTGCCCGCCGACACACCGCTCAAGAAGCTGGCCGGCGCCATCAAGGCCCGCTGGGTCTGCGAGCAAGCCCATCAACAGCTGAAGGAAGAGCTCGGCCTCGATCACTTCGAGGGGCGATCGTGGCAGGGACTTCACCGACACACCCTCATGGGCATGATCGCGTTCGCCTTCCTGCAAGCCCGTCGCCTCAGGGCAGCGGGTCGGAAAAAAAAGAAGCCCGAGCCCGCCGCCGCAGCCGACCCTGCCTGCCATCAGGCAGGCAATCCTGACCCAGCTCAGCCAGCCTCCGCCGCCAACATGCCCGCACTGCCGTAGACGATGGCGACGAATGATCTACATAAATCTGCCAAAGTAGTGCTAGTTGCAGTCCTGATTCGACGGCCTCTTCCACAGTCCGCCATGGTAACAGAGGAAGTCGATCTCTCGCCGGTAACCGAGCAGTTAGAGCGAGTTAAGTCCTTCGCCCATGATGCGGCGGAGGAGGCGGGAATGGGCCGCGCGGCTGCAACAGACGCTAGGGCGAATACCGAAAAAGTCGCAAAGGCGATCTCGGATCAGAACCTTTTTGGCGTAAAATGTTCAAGGTCGAGCTTCTAGAGCGTCAAACGGCTAATCAGATTCCACACGCTCAACGCATGCCACTTGCCGCCGCGCGCAGCGAC
>JBIPOH010000018.1:0-18720 GCA_044379435.1 Novosphingobium sp. | reverse complement strand
CCAGAGCTGTTCATTCTTCAGAGCAAAATGGATGCCCTAATGGCATCTTGGGACGAGAAATACCGAAATTTTAATAAAAGGCAGAGTCTTCTTTCTGGGCATGCCGCAGCAGAAGAATTGACAGCAGACGCCATTTGTCGCCTTGACAGCGTCGGAAGCCTTCTGGCCTACACCCTTAAGGTGGACGACCGCATTGACTGGGAGTCTCTGAAAGACAAGAGTAAGTATCCATTCCCAAAGTTGTTCCCCGAGAGGAAGCCATCGTCGTCACCAGAAGCTAAGCCTGAATACACACCGCCCAAGGTCGGCTTTTTTGATGTAGTTCTTGGCCGTAAGGCGCGGATTATCGCGGAAGCTGAAGGCGCATTCCAGACAGCTACTCGTGCTTGGGATGACCGTGAACACCAGCGATCCGCCAATCATGCAAAGGCGGTTGCCGCTTGGGAAGTACGGCAGAAAGTTTTTTGGGAAGAGCATTTCGCCAAGAAGGCAGCATTCGAAGAGGAACAGGCCGCATCCCACGCCGAAGTTGAGCGTCTGAAAGCCGAGGTCAGTCAAGGCAGCGAGGAGGCGGTGATTGAACATGCTTCGCTGGTTCTTGAAGCGTCAAATTATCATGGCATATTTGAGAAGTCTTACTTGATCCAGTACCATAAGGATAATCGCCTGCTGAAAGTGGCCTACGACCTACCGGCAATTGAAACGCTACCTTCTATAAAATCTGTGAAATTTGTAAAAGCAACAGGAGAACTTCGAGAAAGCTGCATTACGGATCGGGAGAAGAAAGCAAACTTTGAATCTGCCTGCTATCAGATATGCCTTCGCACCATTCACGAGTTGTTCGAAGCAGATGAGAACAGCAACATTGAGAGCATTCTGTTCAATGGATTCGTGAATTTCGTTGATCCGGCAAAGGGCGTGGAGCAACGATCCTGTTTGCTTTCAGTTCTGGTGGATAAGCCAACGTTTTCCGCGATCGACCTTTCACGTGTGGAGCCAAAGGTGTGCTTCAAATCCCTCAAGGGCGTGTCTGCTGCCTCATTGGCATCGCTCGCAGCCATTGCACCAGTGATGGACATGGACACCGAAGACCGTCGATTTATCGAAGCCCGTGAAGTCGGCTCTGGCATTGATGAAAGCACCAATCTCGCCTCGATTTCGTGGGATGACTTCGAACATTTGGTCCGTGAACTGTTTGAACGGGAGTTCGCTTCTCGTGGTGGCGAGGTGAAGGTTACGCAGGCTAGCAGTGACGGTGGTGTAGACGCTGTAGCGTTCGATCCAGACCCGATCACCGGTGGCAAGATAGTGATCCAGGCGAAGCGGTACACCCGCACTGTCGGCGTCTCAGCAGTCCGAGACCTCTATGGCACAGTGATGAACGAGGGAGCCTCGCGTGGCATTCTCGTCACAACTGCCGATTATGGCCCAGATGCCTACTCCTTCGCAAACGGCAAGCCGCTGACACTTATGAACGGTGCCAACCTGTTGCACATGATGCAGCGCCACGGGCAGAAAGCTAAAATCGATATCAAAGAAGCGCGCGCTCGATTGACAGAAGGTCAAGGGTAGACTGCCGTGGACCCCAAGGCTTCCAGATTGCAGGTGCGCTTGGATGACTAAGCTGCGTTGGAAAATGAGCTAAGAAGGGTTACGGTGACCCGTGCAACAACCCCCAGAATCCCGGCGGGCAAGGGCGTAGGCCCTTGCCCGCCGGGGGCTCCTCTCTTCAGCCGCCTGAAACCCCTCCGTCATCGGCTGCGCCGATGCCACCACCCCATTTGTCCCTTCGACAAGCTCAGGACAAAATGGGGAGGCGCGGGCGTGGGGGATAACAGGCGTGCGCGTCAGGCATAAACCGCTGTCCTACAGGCACACACCTGCGGCATCGTCCTCAGATGGCCATGCCCATGCCTCGGTTATCCAACGATTCCCGCGCCTTCTGGCGCAGCGGGGCGGGGTTTGCCGGGGTCTTTGCGTTTCCGCTCAGGACTGTGTCAACCGTGTCAACTTGCTGCGGAAATGACACCATAGAGGTCATGCGCGTCGGCGTCTTCCACCAGCACTTCGGCGAAGTCTCCGGCCTTCAGGCCTTCGGGCACGTTGCGCAAGTAGACGGCGCCGTCGATTTCGGGGGCGTCGGCCTGGCCGCGAGCGGTGGCGCCGATGTCGCCGTCTTCGTCGGGTTCGCCCACTTCGTCGATGATCACGCGGACGGTGCGGCCCACTTTGGCGGCGAGTTTGGCGGCGCTGATGGCTTCGGTTTTCGCCATGATCCGGGCGTAGCGTTCTTCCTTGATCGCTTCGGGCACGGGATCGGGCAGGTCGTTGGCGGCGGCGCCCGCCACGGGTTCGAAGCGGAACGCGCCGACGCGGTCGAGCTGGGCTTCATCAAGCCAGTCGAGCAGGTATTGGAAGTCCGCCTCGGTCTCACCGGGGAAGCCGACGACGAAGCTGGAGCGGATGGTGATATCGGGGCAGATTTCGCGCCATGCTTTCAGGCGTTCGAGCACTTTGGCCTCGTTGGCGGGGCGCTTCATGCGTTTGAGGACGCTGGGGCTGGCGTGCTGGAACGGGATGTCGAGGTAGGGCGTGAGGAGCCCTTCGGCCATCAGCGGGATGACGGCATCGACGTGGGGGTAGGGGTAGACGTAGTGCAGCCGCACCCACGGCGTGTGCCCATCGGGCGTGCGCAACTGGCCGAGTTCGCGGGCGAGGTCGGTCATGTGCGTGCGGACCTCGCGGCCCTTCCACTGCCGGGTTTCATGCCGCACATCCACGCCGTAGGCCGAAGTATCCTGGCTGATGACGAGGAGTTCGCGCGTGCCTGCAGCCACCAGCTTTTCGGCCTCACGCAGCACCGCATCGATGCGGCGGCTGGCGAGTTTGCCGCGCAGATCGGGAATGATGCAGAACGAGCAGGCGTGGTTGCAGCCTTCGGAAATCTTGAGGTAGCTGTAGTGGCGCGGGGTCAGCTTCACATCGCCCGGATCGGCCTGCGGGATCAGGTCCACATAGGGGCTGATCGAGGGCGGCGCGGCTTCGTGGACGGCTTCGACGACGGCTTCGTACTGGTGCGCGCCCGTGACGGCGAGGACGGCGGGGAAGCGCGCGCGGATCGCGTCCGCTTCGTTGCCCATGCAGCCCGTCACGATCACGCGGCCGTTTTCGGCGATGGCTTCGCCGATAGCGGCAAGGCTTTCTTCCTTCGCGGAATCGAGGAAGCCGCACGTGTTCACGAGCACGACGTCTGCGCCGGCATAGTCTGCGCTCATGGCATAGCCATCGGCGCGCAGGCGGGTGAGGATGCGTTCGCTATCGACCAGCGCCTTGGGGCAGCCGAGGCTGACCATGCCGACTTTGGGAGCGTCTGGAAGGATAATGGGTGTCGTTGCCATGGCGGGGGCGCTTACGCGATAATTGGCCGTCCGTCACGGGTTCCCGCGTTTTCCTCTTTTCCCGCTCACCCTGAGCTTGTCGAAGGGTGTAGGACGCGGCGGTTCAGCCAACATGCTTCGACAAGCTCAGCATGAGCGGGGTTGGAGTTGGGCGGGACGACGAAAGGGAGTTTCTGATGGGTCCGGTGAACTGGTTGGCGGTGGTGGCGGCGGCCTTGGCGGCGCTGGCGTTTGGCGCCTTATTGCACGGCGCGGCGGCACGGCGGCCCGCGCAACTGGTGCTGGCAGGCGCGCTGCTGTTGCTGACGTCTGCGATGATGGGGCACATGTTCGCGCGGGTGGGCGCGGCGACCTTGGCAGTGAAGCCGTGGCTCTATTTCATGATGTCGGGCGGGCTGGCGCTTTCGTTCGTGGCGCCGGCGCTGGCGATTGGCGAGGCGCGGGGCGGCGCTTCGGCGGGGCAGGTGCTGCGCGGGGCCTTGTTCTGGATCGCCAGCTATCTGGTGATGGGCACGGTGTTCTGGCTGTTCAAAGCCTGATCGGCAGGTAGAGCGCCGGGTTGCGCGGGGCGGTGCCTTTGCGCAGTTCGAAGTGCAGGCCGGGGCGTTTCGCCTCGCCGCTTTTGCCGATGCGCGCGATGATCTGGCGGCTTTTGACCGTCTGGCCCTCCTTGACGCGGACCTGCCCCAAGTAGGCGTAGGCCGTGACCCAGCCCTTGCCGTGATCGATCACGATCAACTGGCCGAAGCGTTCGGGTTCGGTCCCGGCGAACAGGACTTTGCCCGGGGCAGCGGCGTGGACGGTCATTCCGGCAAACGCGGCAAGATCGATGCCGTTGTTGGGCAGGCCCTTCACGGCTGCGCCGAACTTCGCGGTGACGGCACCGGATGTGGGCCAGACGAGGCGGGGCGCGCCTGCTTCGCGCTTTGCGGGAGCAGTTGCCGCAGGCGGGGCGGGTTTGCGTGGGGGCGGCGCGGGCGTGACGCGCCTTGGCATGTCAGACGGATCGGGGCGTTTGATCACCTGGCCCACGCGCAGGATGTAGGGCGCAGCCATGCCGTTGGCGGCGGCGAGGGCTTCCACGCCGACACCCATGCGCCGGGCGATCGCGCTGATGGTATCGCCGCTGCGGACGGTATAGGTCCACGCGGCGATGCGGCTTTCAGGCTGGGCCTGCCCGGCCAGGCTGCCCGGCATGAACAGCAGCGCCGCTGCAGCCAGCCTGACGCGCATCAGCCGAGCGGGGTGAGGCGCGAGATGCCGCCCATATAGGGCTTGAGCACTTCGGGTACGTCAACCGTGCCATCGCCCTGCTGGTAGTTTTCCAGCACCGCGACGAGCGTGCGGCCCACCGCAAGGCCGGAGCCATTGAGCGTGTGGACGAACTCGGTACCCTTCGCGTTCTCGGGCCGATAACGCGCATTCATCCGCCGGGCCTGAAAATCGCCGCAGTTGGAGCAGGACGAGATCTCGCGGTAGGCGTTCTGGCCGGGCAGCCAGACCTCGAGATCATACGTCTTGCGCGCGGTGAAGCCCATATCGCCCGAGCAGAGCAGCATCTTGCGATAGGGGAGGCCGAGTGCCTGCAGGATCGATTCCGCCGCTTCAGTCATGCGCTCGTGTTCGGCGTCGGAATCCTCAGGGCGCGTGATCGAGACAAGCTCGACCTTTTCGAACTGGTGCTGGCGAATGAAACCGCGCGTATCGCGCCCCGCCGCGCCTGCTTCGGAGCGGAAGCAGGGGGTGAGCGCGGTCATGCGCAGGGGGAGCGCGGCGTCGGGCAGGATCTGGCCTTGCACGGCGTTTGTCAGGCTGACTTCGGCGGTGGGGATCAGCCAGCGGCCGTCGGTGGTCTTGAACAGGTCTTCTGAAAACTTGGGTAGCTGGCCGGTGCCGAACACGGCCTCGTCCTTCACCAAGAGAGGCGGCATACATTCGGTGTAGCCGTTTTCGCCGGTCTGCCGATCCAGCATGAACTGGGCGAGCGCGCGGTGGAGGCGGGCCATTGCCCCCCGCAGGAAGGTGAAGCGCGCGCCGGCGATGAGCGCGCCGGTTTCGAAATCAAGCCCGAGCGGCGGGCCGAGATCGGCGTGCTCGATGGGCTGGAAATCAAACTGGCGCGGGGTGCCCCAGCGGCTGACTTCCACGTTGCCGGCCTCGTCCTCACCCTGCGGCACATCGTCTGCCGGGAGGTTCGGGTGCGCGGCGAGGGCGGCATTCAGTTCGGCGGTAAGGCGGCGCTCGTCTTCTTCCAGCGCGGGGAGCGTGGTTTTCAGCGCGGCGACTTCGGCCTTCAGCGCTTCCGCCGCGTCCTTGTCGCCCTTACCCATGGCGGCACCGATGGCCTTTGAGGCCTCGTTGCGGCGGGCCTGCGCTTCCTGCATCCGGGTGGCGACATCGCGCCGCGCCGTATCAAGCGCAAGGATCGCCTCGGACTGCGGGGCGACGCCGCGGCGGGCGAGGGCGGTGTCGAACCCTTCCGGGTTCTCGCGGATCAGGCGGATATCGTGCATGGTTTGCGCGCTATGCCGCCTGAGGCGCGAGTGGGCAAGGGTCGTGCAAGCTCAGGTGTGCAGGCCGACCAGGCTGTAGAGCGGGCAGACGCCAACAAAAGCCGTGACGATCGGCACGATGGCGACTAGCGCGAGCATGGGATACCCGGCGATCAGGCTGAACACGATAATCATGGCGGCGAGTGCCAGACGGATCACGCGATCGGCCTCGCCGAGGTTGGTCTTGAACATGGGACGGTCCTTCCACTTCGCTTGGGTGTGGAAGGGGTATGCAGGGCTTTGTCGGGGTGCACATTGATGCGGATCAAGGTAGGCTAAAGCTTGCGGTATCTTCCGTGGCCGCCTTGCAGCACTTCGAGGATCGGCAACGGGAAGGCTGCGTTCGGATCGAACACCGGCTGGTCGGGGATCGGGTGCGACCAATCGAGCACGTAGTCGCGGCGGGCAATGCGCCATTCGCTGCCGCGCTTTTCGAAAGCATCGAGATAGCGGCCGCCATACATCGTCCCGGCATAGGTGCCGTCGTCGCTGCGGCGCACCCCGGCGGTGAGGCCGTAGGTTTCGACTTCGGCGTGCTGGGCACCCGTCAGGCGGATCGCGGGCGGGCTGGTGAGGTGCCAGCGCCGCACGCTGCGGCGCTCGATGTCCATGACGACGGGCACGAAATCGGCCGCCGTACCCTTGAAGAAGCCATAGTCGATGGGGGCATCCGGCCAGTAGCAACTCGCCTGCCCCGCCTCGTCCAGCCAATCGAGCGTGCGGGAATAGCGGGCGAGGACGTCGGCAATTGCGTCTTTCGCCAGCAGATCATCGAGCGACGCGGCGGCGCTCATGCGCGGGCTGCCCACCACGCGGGGATGGTGAGGGGGAAGCGTTCCTGCGCTGTTGTGAGGTCGGCGTCTGCATCAGCGGGAAGGGGCGTGTCGACCGTGGGTGCAAGCCCGCCGCCCGCGCCCTTCACCGGATCGACATATTCCAGACGGATGCCATCGAGCACGGCGGCAAAATCGTGGCCTTCGTGGTGGGGGGTCATCTGGTGGCGATAGAACGCTTCCTTGCTCTCGAACGAAAGCAGGCAATAGTAGAGGTTCGCTTCCTCGCCCTTCCAGTATTCATAGCGCTTCACGCCCGGCTCGGTGCTCCAGGTCTGGTGGATCATATCAGCCATGATCGCTTCCCACTGGGTCTCGGTGCCGGGCTTGATGCGAATATGCGCGAGAAGCGTGGTCATGCGGTTTTCTCCGGTTCGAAGGTGCAGTGAAGCGCGAGGGTGCCGAGCATGATGCCCGGCTGGTGGAGGAAGGTGTTACCTGGCGCGTAGTCGAGCGCCGCCAGCCTGTCGCACAAGCGGTTCCACGCGATGGTTTGTTCGAGGCGCGAGAGGCCCGAGCCGGGGCAGACGCGCGGGCCTGCGGAAAACGCGAGGTGGCGGGTGACGGCGGGGCGGTCGAGCTTGAGGGCCTGCGGGTCGTCGAATTCTGCCGGATCGATATTGGCCGCGCCCCAGCGCAAGTGCAGCGTGGAACCGGCGGGGACTTCGACGCCCTGGAACACCTCGTCCCGCGCGGTAATGCGCGTGGAAAGCCCCTGCGTGGGAGAACGCAGGCGCATGCCTTCCTCGGTGAACGGGCGGATGAGGGTGCGGTCTGCTTTCAGTTTCGCGAACAGCCCGGGGCGTTCGATCAGCAGCTGCGCCTGTTCGACGAGGGCGTACTGCGTGGTTTCAAGGCCGCCGATGACCATGGCGTAGACGATCCCGTCGATCTCGTCGTCGGTCAGCTTGCGGTCCAGCGCATCGTAGTGAACCTGCGTGAGGAAGGAGATCATGTCCTCCCCCGGATTGGCGCGGCGGCGGCGGACGTGGTCGCGGACGTAATCGGAGAATCCGGCGAGGAGGCGGAACTTCTCGGCGGTCTGCTCGGCGGTCATGATGTTGTTGTGCCCGCAGCCGTGGACATAGGACATGACTTGCGCGTTGCCCCAGATTTCGAGGTCTTTCACGTCCTCGAGCGGGAAGCCGAGCACGTCGGCCATCGTGCGCTGGGGCAGGGGGCGCGCGAAATCGGCGACGAAATCGAACTGCTCACCCGCGATCCAATGGTCGATCAGCGCATCGACATGGCCAGTGATCATCGCCTCGTGCCGCTTTGCGCCGGGGCCGACCCACGGATCGGTCAATTGCTGGCGGTGCGCGCGCCAGAGCTCCGGGTTAGGGCGCAGCGAAGCGATGGATTTCACCATCGCATCGATATCGGGCATCGCGCGGACCGAGGCAGGATCGGCCTTGCGCGCATCCAGCAGCAGCGAAAGCGTGGGGGGATAGCGCCCCCAATCGCGCACGACGCGAGCGATGTCTTCGTATTTCGAAAGGATGAAGGCGTCGCGGTCCGGCGTGAGGCCTTCGCCGGGCAGGCGCAGCACCGGGGCTTCGGCGTGGAGGATTTCGTAGGCCTCGTACCAGTGCTCGGCCGCGCCGGGGCCGAACAGGTCGACATCGGCCAGCGCGTGCGGGCAGCCCATCGGGCTCAGGTCGTGATTGACGCGGCGCATGGCCTCTCTCCCCCGGCTCTATTCAAATCGCCAGTTGTTGTGGGGGGGATGGTGCATGACCAAGGTGCACGCTGCCATGCTCACTTTTGCCAAGACCAGAAAAGGCAGCGGCTATGGGAGATCACATCATGACCCGCCTCGCCAAGATTGCACCGGAAGATTGGGACCCGCGCCTGCGCGCGGCACTGAAGCCGGAAGACCGCACCGAGATCGAGCAGGGGATGATCCGCTTCCTTGCGCATTGCCCCGATCAGGTGCTGGGGATGATGCAGTTTGCAGGCGCCCTGAAGGTGCACCGCCAGCTGCCCGAAAAGCTGGTGGAACTGGTGCGGCTGCGCGTGGCGTTCTTCAACCAGTGCCGCAGCTGCATGGCGATCCGCTATACCGATGCGCTGGAAGACGGCGTGACCGAGGATCTCGTCTGTTCGCTTGAGCGGCCGCAGGAAGCCGAGAACCTGACCCCGGCGGAAAAGGCGGCGATCCGCTTCGGCGAGGCTTTCGCAACCGACCATCTGCGCATCGATGAGGCGATGTATGCTTCGCTGCGCGAGCATTTCAGCGAATCCGAGATCGTGGAACTGGGCATGACCTGCGCGTTCTTCGTCGGATTCGGGCGGCTGGCGGCGACTTTGCACATGGTGGAGGAACTGCCCGATGCGTTTCGCCGCGAAGGCGTGGTGGCGCCGTGGGGTGAGGAACGGGTGGTCGTGCGATGAGCGATGGGTCCGAAGAACTCGGGATCAATCTGTTTGATCCGGCGGTGCAGCAGTGCCCTTATGACGCCTACCGCACGCTGCGGGATCAGGCCCCGGCCTATCGCCAGCCGGGGACCAATATCTATGTGGTGACCCGCTACGAGGACGTGCGGCGGGTGCTGCTCGATACCGAGAACTTCCCGAGCAGCCCCAAGACAGCCGGGTTGCAAACGCTTTCCGCCAATGTCGAGCGGCAGAAAAAGGTGGTCGCGCGCTTCAATGAACGCGGCTGGCTGCCCGAGCCGACGCTGAGCGGGCGCGACGATCCGAACCACAAGCAGATGCGCGCCATGTTCAACGAGGCGTTCAAGCCGAGCCGGATCAAGGAAATCGATCCACTGGTGGAAACGCTGGCCTATGAACTGATCGACGGCTTCGTCGCCGATGGACGCTGCGAATGGGTCAGCCAGTTCTGCGTGCCGCTGCCGCTCTATATCATCGGCGAGCAGATGGGCGCCAAGCGCGAGGACATGTGGAAGATCAAGCGCTGGACCGACGCCTTCTTCCGGCGCATCTCGATGATGCTGCCCGAAGAAGACGAGATCGAGATGGTCGACCGCGAGATCGAGGCGCAGCACTATTTCCAGCCGATCTTTGAACGCCTCCGCGCCAACCCCGATGATTCCCTCATCAGCGTGCTGGTGAACACCGTGATCGAAGGCTGGGGCCGCCCGCTGAATGACAACGAACTCCACGCCGAGATGATGGCGGACACCTTCGTGGGCGGCAGCGAGACGACGACCAATGCGCTGGCGGCGGGGATGAAGCTGCTGATCGAAAACAAGGACGTCTGGCACAAGCTGAAGTCCGATCCCGAGCGCTACATGAAGACCTTCGTGGAAGAGGTCGTGCGGCTGGAATCGCCGGTGCAGAGCCTGATGCGCTTCTGCGCGCATGATACCGAGCTGGAAGGCACGGTGATCCCCAAGGGTGCACTGGTGAACGTGCGCTTTGCCGCGGCGAACCGTGATGAACGCGTGTTCGAATGCCCGGAGAAGCTCGATCTCGACCGGCCCAAGGCAGGCGCGCACATGGGCTTCGGCTCGGGCACGCACCATTGTCTGGGGGCGCCGCTCGCGCGGCGGGAATTGGCGTGGGGCTTTCAGGCGGTGGTCGACCGGTTTGAGGACATGCACTTCGCGGGCGGGGCCAACGATTTCTCGGTCCACCCGCACTTCCTGCTGCGCAGCCTGAAGGCGCTGCATATCGAGTTCGAACCGAAGAAGCGCTGAGCCAAGGGCACAAAAAAGGGGCTGGCGGACCGATCCGCCAGCCCCTTTTTTGTGCCTGCCGCTTACTTGGCGACTTCAAACACCATCAGCGCGTTGCCCGGTGAGTGGCTGTACATGCCGTAGCCCGAGTTCACGAAGACCTTGCCCTTCCAAACGGCGGCGCCGGGGCCGCTCATCGAGCCGCCCTTGGCGGTCTGGCCGCCGATGGCGGGCATGGGCTGGGTCGTGTCATACTGCCACAGGATGGCGCCCGTATCGGCATCATAGGCGCGCAGCATGCCATCGAGGTGGCCGCCGAAGACCACGCCGGGGATGCTGGTGACCGCGGCGGAAATGCCCGGATCGCAGAACTTGCGGCCCTCGCACGTGTTCTCGGCCTTGGCCTGCCACACGATGTTGCCGTTGGCGGCTTCCAGCGCATGGAGGCCTGCGCCGCGAATGGCGGGGTCATAGAGACGGGCATCGCCCGTATCAGCCATGTCGTTGATCGGCACGAACACGCGGGTTCCTTCGGCGCTCATGCCGAAGTGGACGCCGCCCTGCGTGCCACCATGGCCGAGCCGGGTCATCCACTTGACCTTTCCGGTATCGGGATCGAGGCCCCAGGCCTGTCCGGACTTCTGGCCGACGACGATCATCTTAGCGCCGGTTCCAGTATCGACCAGCATGGGCGAGGCGGCGACGTCGTAGTCAGGTCCGCCTTCCTTGGGGCACGAGCCGAGGCCCATCATGCAGCCCACATTCCACGCATCGCCCACCGTGAGTTGGGTGTTCCAAATGCGCTTGCCGGTGGTAGCGTCAACCGCGAAGACTGCGTCCGAGCCATCGTCGGCAGGGGACGAGTAGTTCTCGCCCGAGCCGAAGTAGATGCGGTTCGTGGCGGCATCGTACGTCGGGCTGTTCCAGACAGGCGCGCCGGAGGGGCCGAGGATCTGGGTGCCGTCTGCCGTCTTGCCTTGCGGCACGGGCTGGCCTGCGGTGAAGGCCCGCCACTTTTCCGCGCCAGTGGCGGGATCGATAGCTACTACCGAGCCGCGGAAGGTGCAGCAGGGATAGGCAGGGTTGCCGGCCTGTACAACTTCGAGCGAAGAGACGGGCACGAACAATTGGCCGCCGCCCAGCGTGGGCGTGCCGGTGATCGTGGCATCGGCGTGGTCGCTCATCTTGGCAGCCCACAGTTCCTTGCCGGTCATGGCATCGAGCGCGTGGACCTTGCCGAGCAGGTCGCCAAAATAGAGCCGTTTGGTGGCAGCATCGGCCACGATGGCGGTGCGCACTTCGGCGCTCAGGCGGTTCGTCCACTTCGTGCAGCCGGTGTCCGGATCGAAGGCATAGACGGTGCCGTCCTGGCTGCCGACGAACAGCGTGCCCCATGCCACGGTGGGCTGCGAGCGGATGTGCGTGGCGGCCGGATAGGCGAAGGCCCATTTCAGCTTCAGCTTGGGCACATCGGCCTTGGCGAGGCCCGCGACTTCCGTGGGCACGAAGCGGCGGTTGTCATGGCCCCAGCCGATGGCGGCGGGCACGTCGGTCATGTCGAACTTGGCAGTCGCGCCCTTGCAGCGCGGCGGCGGGGCCGGGCGCTGATACGAGGCATAGGGGGTGCGCGTGAGATACTCGGCGACTTGAATTTTTTCCGCCGCCGAAAGACTGGCCGATTGCTGGCGCATCACGCCGGTGGTCATCGCGCTGACGATGGCATCGGGGGCGAGCATGGCCAGGAAGCCGGGCGAGGGCGCCTTGGGCACGCCGCCAAGGTGGCACATCGCGCAGGCGCGTTCGAAGATCGCCCGGCCCGGAGCGGTTTCCGGATCGATGGTGGGGCCGGCGCGGGAGTTCATGTCCTCGGTGGACTTGATCCGGGTCGGGGTTGCGGCGTTGAGGGCTGCAGTGAAGGCCAGTGCGGCGATGCTGGAGAGCACCGCAAGGCGCCTCGCCGGGAATAAGGCGTTTTTGAACAACATGAGGCGCGGCCCCTTCAATCGAGCGAACGGTAGAATGAAAGCTTCATATCCTCGGCCAGGCAGTCGAGGATCGGCGGCACGAGGCGGTCGTGGAAATCGATGTGCATGTGCGTTTCGAACGCGGCGTCGTCCTTGAACGTGGCGACACACTGGAATAGGTCGGGGTCTTCCTCCGACTGGAACAATTCATAGACGACAGCACCGGGCTCGTTTGCGAACACCAGCTTTTTCAGCTCGGTCTGGAGCGCGATCAGGTCGCCGCGCTTTTCGGGCTTGGTGCGCAGCTGCGCGATGAAGCTTTTTCCGGACATGGGTTCAGCCCTTGTTGGCAGGTTCGAGATCGTAGAGCAGCTCGCGCGAATAGGAGCCGTCCATGCACGCAAGCATCCGCTCGATCAGCGGCTGGTTGTGGGGATAGGCCATGTGAGCCTTGTCAGCGTCCTCGTCGGTGAAGCTCTCGTAGACCGCGAACATGCCCGGCTCCGCAAGCCGGTAGAACTGATAGGCCAGCGTGCCCGGCTCACTGGGGGCGAGCGCTGCCATCTCCTTGGCGAGCGCGATGAATTCGGCTTCCTTGTCGGCGCGGATGCGGAAGCGGGAAAGGAAGGAAAAGGCCATCGTGGGGTCTTTCTTGGCTCAGGCCTTGCGGCTCTGTTCGTAAGCGGTCCAGCTGGGCAGGCTCTCGGGATAATCGGCCAGCTTCGGCTCGGGATAGGCGTGGTTGCGGTCGGGCCGGGCGAGAATGTGCGGGTAGGCTTCGACCGGCACGTAATAGAGAAAGCCGATGACGCGTTCGGCGAATTTCCACCCGGCAGCGGTCTTGCGGTAGCGATCGTCATAGCGGATCGCGGCAACCATCATCTTGCCGTGGCGCATGAGCTCGGCGTGCCCCGCCACGCGGCCGGTGGCGTTTTCATCGTCCACGAAATCGATCTGGATATCGTGCATCACGTGATGCCCCGGGCCGAGCACGGAAAAGCGGCCATCGAACTGCGCCATGATCGCATCGGGGCCTGCTGCGTGCATCACCCCATCGTGCGAGCGCAGCACCGCATCGTCGGCAAACAGTGCGTGCACGGCATCGACGCGGCGATCATCGATATCGAAACTGTAGTGCGCGACGAGCTGGCGAATCTGGGACTCAGCTTCAAGCCGCGCGATGCGGGCCTCCAGATCGGCTCCCGGATTGGGCATCCTCTCGTACTTCCTCTCCCGCATGGCCGCTTGGTGCGCGCCTGCTTTGAACGCCATGATAACCGCCGTCTGCCTGAAAACAATCATGAATGTTTGGCATGCTCCAAGGGAAACCGAACGCGCCCGCACCTTTGGGCAGGTGGAAGCGCTGCTGGCTATGCCCGGCGGCCCACAACCCCCCACTGCGCTTGGCGGTCCGGCGTGAGGCTGCGCTGGACACCATGGGGCGGCATGGCCCGCGCAAGCATCAGGATGATCACGCGCTGCTAAAAAAACATACATGTCTGCTTGCAAAATGCGTCCCGGAGTTTATTTTGCGTGACACACCGCGCGGTAAAGCGGGGCATGAGGAGTATGGGGATGGCACTGAGGGACTTGCGCCGGACGGCAGCATTTGGCGCAATCGCTGCGGCGATGATCGCGGCACCGGCATTTGCAAACGACGAACCGCAGGCGGCAGAGCCTCAGGCGGCTGCTGCACAGACGGGCGCCGAAGAAATGGCGAGCGACCGGCTGGGCGAGATCGTCGTGACCGCGACGCGGCGCAGCTCGAACCTCCAGCGTACACCGGTTGCGGTGTCTGCCGTTGACTCTTCGCTGATCCGTCAGTCCAGCCCGCGCGACATCGGTGATCTGGCGGCATTCGTGCCGAACTTCTCGGCCAACACGATCACCAACTTCAACGCGGCCTCGTTCGCGATGCGCGGCGTGGGTCAGACTTCGATCATCGTCTACTTCGAGCCGCCGGTTGCCGTGCTCGTGGACGATTTCGTGGTGCCTTCGGTGCAGACCCAGCTGCTCGATACGTTCGACGTGGCGCAGGTCGAAGTGCTGCGCGGTCCGCAGGGCACGCTGTTCGGCAAGAACACCACCGGCGGCGCCGTCACGGTGAAGACCAAGCGGCCTGAGCTGGGCAAGATCGGCGTTGATGGCCGGTTCGAGCTGGGTTCGTTCGCCACTCGCCGTTTGCAGCTGGCTGCTAACGTTCCGATCTTCGAAAACATGGCGCTGCGCGTCGTTGGCGGTGCAGAAACCTCGGACGGCTTCTACAAGAACGGTGCCTGCTACGGCCCGGTGGGCGGTCTGCCGACGAGCAACTTCTTCGGTCAGTCGGGCTGCCTTGATGGCAAGGCTGCTGGCGGCAAGGACGTGATCAACCTGCGTGCCAAGCTGCTGTGGCAGCCGACCAGCCGCCTGACCATCCTTGCGCAGGGCGAATACCTGCGTGATCGTTCGGAGACGGTCCCCTCGGTCAACGAGAACTATCTCTACACGGGCCCGGGCGGTTTCGCGACCGACGGCCTTGGCACGATCGTGCGTCAGGAAGAGATCGATCCGCTCGACCGCGCTGCCGTGACCTATCGTCAGGACGGCCTCATCAAGATGAAGGACGGCCAGCGGATCTCGGTCGACGGGTTCTACCTGAATGCCGACTACGAGTTCGATTTCGGCAAGCTGACCTCGGTCACCGGCTGGCGCCGTCAGCTGTCGCGCATCCCGAACTCTTATGCGGGCGCTGCTCCCATCGGCAAGGATGGCACGCCGCTTTCGTTCTTCGACGCAACGCGTGACGACAACCGCAAGACCTTCCAGCAGGAACTGCGCTTTGCCACCAACACCGGCACGGCCTTCGATGCGGTCATCGGCGGCTTCTACCAGCGCGAGACGGTCGATTTCTGCGTGGCGCAGATCCTCGGCTTCCTCGATCTGACCGCCGGACCGCTGCCCTTCGGCAATTGGAATGATACCCCTTACATCCTGTGCAACGCGCAGCGGTCCAGCTCGAAGGCGGTCTTCGCCGAAGGCACCTACAAGATCACGCCCGAGCTCTCGCTCACCGGCGGCGTGCGCTATACGTGGGAAGACAAGACGTGGTTTGGCCGCCAGCAGGTGTTCATCCCGCAGCTGGGCGGCGGTTTCGATCCTTCGATCAAGATCGACGAGGCGCTTGACGCAAGCGTGTTCAAGTACCCCGCCGGTGTCGTGACGGTGAACAACAAGTCGAACAGCCCGACCTGGCGCGTGACCCTGGGCTATCAGGCCAATCCCGATATCTTTGCCTACGTGAACTATTCGCGCGGGTTCAAGAGCGGCGGTTTCAACGACCAGATCGGTGGCTTTGCGGCCTTCGGTGCCGACCTCGACGCCTTCCGCGCTGCAGCCCGCGCCACGCGGCCTGAAACGGCGGACTCGTTCGAAGCAGGGGTGAAGACCGAGCTGTGGGATCACCGCCTGCGCTTCAACCTCACCGGCTTCTACGTGAAGTACAAGGATCTGCAGAAGCAGCTCAACGTGCCGATCGTGGTGAATGGCAACCCGAACCAGGTGACGATCTTCGTCAACGCGGCAAGCGCCACGGTGAAGGGTATCGAAGCCGAAGCAACGGCGCGCCTGTTCAAGGGCTTCACCCTGCGCGGCGTGCTGGGCTTCCAGGACTCGGCTTACGACACCTACACCGCGCCGACCGCCGGGTATGATCTGGCCACCGCACCGCTTGACCGCGCACCGCGCTGGCAGTGGACGATCGACGGCGCCTATGAAGTGCCGCTCGGCTCGAACTACAAGATCATCGCCAATGCATCGGCTGCGCACACCAGCCGCAACCTCAACACGCAGGCGATCGACACGCCGCTGGGCAACACGTTCCTCAACGCACGCACGCTGGTGAACGCCTCGCTCACGCTGTCGGAGATCGACAACAAGTACTACATCAAGGCGATCGGCCGGAACCTGACCGACGAGCGCTATCGCATCGCTTCGCAGAACGTGGCGGGTCTGTGGCTCAACTCCAACTTCGGCGCACCGCGCTACTTTGGCGTTGAACTGGGCCTCAGCTTCCGCGGTCTCTGATATGGGGCCACTCGGCCGCCAACAGCACTGAAAGCCTGCGGGCTGTCATGGGGCCAAAACCCCTGTGGCAGCCCGCAATCATGATCGGGAACGACAATGAACGCCTTGGACCTCTGGGACATTCACACCGGCCAGCGCTTCCCCTTCGATGCGCGCGCACCGCGGATCGACAACGGCACCGGGCGGCCTTCACCGGACCGCTATGTCAGCGCCGCGTATGCTGCCGAGGAATGGGACAAGGTCTTCGCCAAAAGCTGGCTGCTGGCGGGGCCCGCCTCGGACATTCCCGAGCCGGGCGACTTCATGAAGTTCGATATCGGCCCGGAAAGCTTCCTGGTGGTCCGCGACGAAGATGGATCGGTGAAGGCGCACTACAACGTGTGTCCGCACCGGGGGAGCCAGCTCGTCACGACCGATCTGGGGTCGGTGGGCCAGTTCACCTGTCCGTTCCATTCGTGGCAGTTTGCGCTCGATGGCACCTGCACGACAGTGACGGATGCCGAGACATTTCGCCCCGAAGTGCTGTGCCACGGCACCGACCTTTCCTCGGTGCGCTGCGAAGTGGCAGCGGGGCTGGTGTTCATTGCGATGGATCCGGATATCCAGCCGCTGGCCGAGTTCCTCGGGCCGATCCTCGGGCAGCTTGAGCTCTACGAGATCGACCAGATGTATGTGGTGCAGCACCGCCGGTCGGACTGGGGTTCGAACTGGAAGGGCGGGGTGGATGCCTTTGCCGAGATCTATCACCTCCACGCCGTACACCCGCAGACGCAGTGCCTGATGGATGATCGCACCCAGATCGATCTGTGGCCGGGCGGGCTCAGCCGCCAGTTCGTGCCGTTTGCGCAGCCCAGCCCGCGCTTTGCTGATCAGGAAAGCGTGAATCCCGGCATCCAGATGATGCTGCGCGATGCAGGGATCGATCCCGAGACTTACGAAGGCACCGCGCGCGAGACGCGCAGCGCCGTGCAGGCGGCCAAGCGCAAGCGGGCCGATGAATTGGGGCTGCGTTACGAGCGGTTCAGCGACAGTCAGCTGTCGGATTCGGTGGTCTATTCGGTGTTTCCGAACGTGCAGATCGGCTGCCATCCGGAAGCGGTGTTCCTCCACCGCTTCATTCCGCACGCCACCGATCCAAACCAGTTCACGTATGACACCTGCATCCTCTACCGCCATGTCGATGCGCCGGGCTATTCCGCGCCCGCATGGATGGGCATGGGCGAGGAAGTGGACCTTTCGGGCCGCACCCGACCGGACGTGATCCACACCGCCCTGGGCGAGCCGCCGTGCCTTGGCGAAGTGCTCGATCAGGATAGCGATCTGCTGCCGGTGGTGCAGAAGGGCGCGCGCTCGCGGGGCTTCCGTGGGCCGCTGTGGAGCGAACAGGAAGGGCGGCTGCGGCACTTCCATGCCGAGCTTGACCGGATGATGGGGGCCTGATCCCACAAAAAAAGGGCGCGGAGACCGGCTCCGCGCCCTTTTTTATAAGCTCGTGGCTGGCCTCAGAACGGGCGGATCGTCAGCCCGTTGTCGATCACCAGTTCGGCGCCGGTGATATAGCGGCTTTCATCGCTGGCGAGGAACACGACCAGTGCAGCCACATCCTTCGGGTGGCCCGCGGTGCCATGTGGCAGCACGCCTTCGGGGATCACGTTTGCCTGACCCAACCGGCCTTCGGCTTCCTGAACCATCGGCGTTTCGATGGCGCCCGGATGGATCGAATTGCAGCGGATCTTGTAGCCCTTGACCTGCGCCATGACCGCGACCGACTTGGACATCGAGCGGACCGCGCCCTTGGCGGCGGAATAGGCAAAGAAGATCGGGTAGCCGAGTAGCGCGCCGACCGACGACATGTTGATGATCGAGCCGCCGCCGCTCTTGTTCATCAGCGGAATCGCGTGCTTCATGCCGAGGAACACGCCGTCGATCATGATCGCGTTGACCCAGCGGAACTTGTCGAGGCTGGTGTCCTCGACGTCGGCACTGAGCACGACACCGGCATTGTTCACCAGCACGTGAAGGGCGCCAAACTTGTCCTCGATGGCGGCATACGTGGCGATCCACTGGGCTTCATCTGCCACATCGAGCGCGAGGGCCATGGCATCGCCGCCAATCCGGTCTGCCACAGCCTGTGCAGCGGCCAGATTCACGTCGGTGACGACGACTTTCGCGCCTTCGGCGGCCAGCGCCTCGCAGTCTGCTGCGCCCAACCCGGAACCACCGCCGGTGACCAGCGCGACCTTGCCTTCAAGACGGCCCATAAT
>JBIPOH010000186.1:0-6369 GCA_044379435.1 Novosphingobium sp. | reverse complement strand
GTTACGCTTACCACGCCGCCCCCGCCGGAGTGGGAACGGCAGCGGCGGTTCTTTCCCTGCCCGGTGGAGTTCAACGCAGCGCAGACGCAGTGGGTGTTCAAGCCCGGCGCGGCCAATCTGCCGCTGCCCATGGCCGATAGCGATCTTGTCACGATCTACAGCTTGCGCTGCGATTCCATGCTGCGCCGCGCGCAGACCGATGGCACGATCAAGGGCAGGCTGGCCGCGCGCCTCAGCCGCAGCGACCGCGAGTTTCCCACTGCCGGAGAAGCGGCGCGCATGCTCGCCCTTTCGGAACGGACGCTGCATCGGCGGTTGGCCGAAGAAGGCACGCGCTTTTCAGCGATGATCGATGAAGCCCGCTACAGCCGCGCGCGAGAACTGCTGATGGACGGCCACATGGCCATCGAGCAGATCGCGGTTTCGGTCGGGTTCGCCGAACCATCCAGCTTTTCCCGCGCGTTCAAGCGCTGGTCGGGCATGGGTGCACTGGAATACCGGCGGCAGGCCCAGACCCGGAACACCAGTTCCGGCTGAAGCCTGCCGCATGCTCGTTCAGCTATACGAGAACTCTGCACCTTCCAGATCGATCGCCGGGATATCGACGGCCTCGCGCCAGTAGTCCTGCGTGTGGCGCCATTCGGGCTGTTCGCCCAGCCGCTTGGGCAGCTTGTCCATATCGCGCACGAGATAGCTGGGATTGAAGTTGTCGTCCTCGATCCACGGCATCAGCGGCTCGTTCGAAAGCGCCGGCGGGATTACGATGTTGACTTCGGACGTGCCCTTTTCATCCATGTGGCGCAGCATCCGGCACACGAAATCGCCGAGCAGATCGACTCGCAGCGTCCAGGCGGCGCGGAAATAGCCGAACACCCACACCATGTTGGGCACGCCTTCGAACATCATCCCGCGATAGGTCGCCTTCTCCGACCAGTCGACCACCTTGCCGTCGACGGCAAACTCGATCCCGCCCATCATCAGCAGGTTGAAGCCGGTGGCCGCCATCACGATGTCGGCCTTCAGTTCGTCGCCCGAGCCGAGCTGGATGCCATCGGCGGTGAAGTGGTCGATGGTGTCAGTGATCGCGGTCACCTTGCCGTCGCGGATGCGCTCGAACATGTCGCCATCGGGGATGAACGCCAGCCGCTGCTGCCACGGGCGATAGCGCGGCGTGAAGTGCGGCTCGAACTCGAAGTCCGGTCCGGCATACTGGCGGATCAGTTCCTTCAGTTCGTCGAACACCAGATCCGGCTCCTCGCGCGCCCGGCGGTCGAGCATCTTGAGGTTGTGCAGGTAATCAAGCCGGACGCAGCGGTGCACGGTATCCTCGTCCACGCCGATCTCGCGCAGCCGGTCAGCCAGATCGCTGCGGTTGGGATAGCAGTAGAAATAGGTCGGCGAACGCTGCAGCATGGTAACGTGCTTCGCCTTGTCGGCCAGCACCGGGATTACGGTTGCAGCCGTGGCGCCCGAACCGATGACGACGACGTCCTTGCCTGTATAGTCGACGCTGTCATCCCACTTCTGTGCGTGGATGAGCTGGCCCTTGTAGTCGGCCATGCCCGCCCAATCAGGCAGGTAGGGATTGTGGTGATCGTAGTAGCCCTGGCACATCCACAGGAATGTGGCGCGATAGGTCGGCCCCGGTGTGCCATCGGCCTTGGTCGTTTCCACGGTCCACAGCTTATCAGCGGTCGACCACGAACAGCGCGTAATCAGCGTGCCGAAGCGGATCGATGTATCGAGATCGTTCTCGGTCAACACGTCGCGCAGGTACTTGCGGATTTCCTCGGCGGTGGCGATCGGCGGGCCGACCCACGGCTTGAAGCGGTAGCCGAAGGTGTAAAGATCGGAATCCGAACGCACGCCGGGATACTTGTGCGTGTCCCACGTCCCGCCGATGTTCTCCTTGGCTTCAAGGATCGCGAAGGTCTTGTCGGGGTTCTGGGTCTTGAGGTGATAGGCGCTGCCAATGCCGGAAATCCCGGCCCCCACGATCAGGACATCGAAATCCTGCACCGCGGCGGGCGCATCCTGCTGCGGCTTTTCCATTACTTCGGTCACATCCCGCTCCACTCTGGTCTGCTGGTTGCCGGGGACTGGCCCGGCATGATTGCAGTCTCGAATGTCACCAAGGATGGGCCGCGATGCAACGTCGCCAGCCGCCAACAAACTGGCCGCGTTCGCCATTTGCACGGCGCGCGGAAAAAGGGCCGGCGCGCAGCCGACCCTTGTTCCCTGTCATTGCACTGGCTGCGCTCTCAGAGCCCAGCGCCGGCGCGGATTTCCTCGATCAGTTCGAAGTGGAACGCCAGCATCCGGTCATCGGGCTGCTGCGGTCCGAAGAAGTCCATTTCCGGATCGACCACTTCGGTCCGCACGCCCGCCAGCGCTTCGATCAGCGTGTGGCCGCAGAACGGCACATAGGCTTCCGAATAACCGCCTTCGTGCACCACCGCGAGGCGGCCGCCGCACAGTTCGTCGGCCACCGCAATCATGCGCTCGGTCATCGCGCGGTAGCTTTCCGAATGCAGCATCTGGCGCGCCAGCGGATCGGCGGCATTGGCATCGAGGCCGCTGGCAATCACGATCAGATCGGGCTGGTAGCGTTGCAGCGCCGGGATCACCACCCGGTCCAGCGCGCGCAGATAGGTCTCGTGGCCGCTTCCCGCGGGGAGCGGCACGTTGAGGTTCGCGCCGAGGCCTTCGCCTTCACCGCGGTCTTCGTGGCCGCTGTAGCCCGGCGGGAAGCAGCGGTCCTGATGGATCGAGATGGTCAGCACATCGCCGCGATCATAGAAGATGCTCTGCGTGCCATTGCCGTGGTGCACGTCCCAATCGACCACCGCCACTTTGCCAAGCCCGTGCTTCGCCTTCGCCGCATCGATGGCGATGGGAATGTTGGCCAGCAGGCAGAAGCCCATCGGCTGATCGGCAAGGCAATGGTGCCCGGCCGGACGGCACAGCGCATAGGCATTGCGCGCCCGGCCCGTCACGACAGCGTCCACCGCCTCGATCGCAAGGCCCGCCGAAAGCGTTGCCAGTTCGAAGCCGCCCTTGCTGAAGGGGGCAAACAGGCCCAGTTCGCCGCCGCCCGCGTCGCTCACGCGATTGAATTCATCGATGTAGCTGGCCGGATGGATGCGCAGCAGATCCTCGCGCGTGGCATGCGCGGCGCTGCGCATTTCGAGATGCTGATCAAGGCCGGAAGCGCGCACCAGATTGAGCAGGCGGCGCTTCGAGGCCGGGGTATCTGCCCCATAGCTGCCCGACGGCGGCTCGACCCAGTCGCCGATCGGAAAAAACAGCGCCTGGACGCCCGTGCAGTGCCAGAATGTGCGTTCGTCGGTCAGGAACAGGGTGGCATCGCTCATGTCATGTCTCTCCCGTCGGATGCTATGTGCACCTTTCCTATGAGCTATACGGGCGGGATGCGCTTTGGAATGTCCTATTTCGCGTGCGAGGCGCTGCGCTGCATGTCGGCCTGATCTGCCAAGCCGCGTCAGGGTTCGGTCGGTGCTGTCGTCCAGCCCAGCGCGGGAATCGTGATTGATCGGCGGCCCGAAAGGTCGGTGCGCGCCACGATGATGTCGCGCTCTTCCATATAGCTCAGCACCCGCCGCGCGCGGCCGAGCGAGCTGGTGCCATAGACCAGCGCCAGTTCCTGATCGCTGGGGCAGGGGCGCCCTTCGCTGGCGGCGCGGGCGATGAGGAGGAAGGCGCCCAGCATGTCGTCGGGCACCTTGCGGCCTGCCTCCAGCGCGGGCGCCCATTCGTCGTCGAGGCTTTCGAAAATGCCGGCGCGGGCGGCGGCAAGGCGGCGGGTAAAGCCTGCCAGATCGAGCGGTGCCTGCCGCAGGCCCAGCATCCGGCAGCGCACCTGAAAGTCCTGAAACAGCACCGCAGTCGTCTTGCCTGCCGCATCATCATCGGATGCCAGCGCGCGCAGGGCCGCAGTCATCACCGGCTCGGGATCGACCGGTTCGCTCGGCTCTGGCGCGTCGGCCATGGCGGGCAGGCGAGCAAGCTCTTCCAGCACGGTGGTGGCAGGCTGAGGGCGGGGTGCGGGCGCAGGCGCTGCCATCACTGGCTCGTCCATCATGCCCGCAAACAGAAACTGGCGCATATCGGGCGCGGGCGCATCGGGCAGCGGCACCAGCACCGGGCTGCTGCTGCGCGCCGATGTTTCCACTGCGCCGATCTTGAGCGTGACTGGCCGACGCGCAATGGCCGGGCCGAGGCCCAGAAACGTGCCGCGCGCCAGATCGCGGATGGTTTCGGCCTGCCGCCGCTCCATGCCCAGCAGATCGGCGGCGCGCGCCATGTCGATATCAAGGAACGTGCGGCCCATCAGGAAGTTGCTGGCCTCTGCCGCCACGTTCTTGGAAAGCTTGGCGAGGCGCTGCGTGGCGATGATCCCGGCCAGCCCGCGCTTGCGCCCGCGCGACATCAGGTTGGCCATCGCCCCCAGCGAAGCGCGGCGCACTTCTTCGCTCACTTCGGCTCCGGCCGCAGGGGCAAAGATCTGCGCCTCATCGACCACCACCAGCGCGGGAAACCAGTGTTCACGCGGGGCATCGAACAGCCCGGCCAGAAACGCGGCGGCGCAGCGCATCTGGCCTTCCATCTCCAGACCTTCGAGGCTCAGCACCACCGACGTGCGATGTTCGCGGCAACGCCGGGCGAAATGGGCGATCTCGGCGACGGAATATTCGACCGCCTCAATCGACACGTGGCCATAAGGACCTGAAAGCGTGACGAAATCACCTTCGGGGTCGATGATGATCTGCTGCACTTGCCCGGCGCTCTTCTCCAGCATCCGGCGCAGCAGATGCGATTTGCCCGAGCCCGAATTGCCCTGCACCAGCAGACGCGTGGCCAGCAGTTCCTCCAGGTCGACGAGCGCCGGGGCGCCGCTGCCGTCGAATCCCATATCGATCTTGAGTGTCATCCCGCGCCGCATGGCCCCTTTGCGCGCATTGAGTCACCAAGATTCTGGAAGTCACCAAGATTCTGGTGCCGGATCGCTGGTTTGGCCCTGCTGCGTCCGGGCTACTGCGCTGCTGGCCCCAAAAGTGCGAGTTGCAGCGCCGCTCGCCCTGCTTCAGCCTTGGCACTTCCGGAGGGGATGAGGCGCGATCCTTATGTTTATGTCGTTATCGTCAGCGCGCTGGCGCTGCTGGCCTACTATTTCACGTTGCTGATGGCTGGCCTTGCACGCGGTCGCTTCAAGATCCCGGTGCCGTCGCACAATGGGCCGGAGGAATACGAACGCTATGTCCGTGCGCACCAGAACACGCTGGAGCATCTCGTGCTGTTCCTGCCGGGGATGTGGCTCTTCGCCTATGTCGTCAGCCCCACTTGGGCCGCCGGGATCGGCGCGATCTGGCCGTTCATGCGTGTTCTCTATGCGCGCGGCTATCACCGGGCGGCGGAAAAGCGGCTGATCCCGCTCTATATCTCGATGCCGCCGATTTACACTTTTGTGCTCGGCTCGCTGATCGGCGGGATCGTCAAACTCGTGAACGGAGCCTGAGGCCATGCAGACCGACTATGACCTCGTGATCAGGGGCGGCACGATTGCGGATGGCAGCGGCGGCGATTTGATCGAAGGCGATCTGGCCATTGCGGGCGGACGCATTGCCGCTATCGGCGCGTTCAGCGGGCGCGGCGCGGAAGAAATCGACGCCAAGGGGCGGATCGTCACCCCCGGCTTCATCGACGTCCACACGCATTATGATGGCCAGTGCATCTGGGCCGAGGAGCTTTCGCCTTCTTCCGCACACGGCGTGACGGCAGCGGTCATGGGCAATTGCGGTGTGGGCTTCGCGCCGTGCCGCAAAGCCGATCACGATATGCTGATCAACGTGATGGAAGGCGTGGAGGACATCCCAGGCGTGGTGATGACCGAAGGCCTTGATTGGGACTGGGAGACGTTCCCCGAATACCTCGACAAGGTCGCCGCCCAGAAGCGGGATATCGACGTGGCCGCCTACCTCCCGCACTCGCCCTTGCGCGTTTATGCGATGGGGCAGCGCGGCGCCGCGCGCGAGGCGGCGACCGAGGATGACCTCGCGCTGATGCGCCGCCTCACGGCAGAAGCCATGCGCGCCGGGGCCATCGGCTTTGCTACCTCGCGCCTGTCGATCCACAAGACCGCCGATGGCGGCGCGATCCCCACGTTCGATGCCGATATTGCCGAGCTTGAGGCGATCACGCGCGGCATGGGCGATGCAGGGGCGGGCACGTTTCAGGTCGTGCTCGATGCCTTCGTCGGGTGGGACAAGGAATACCGCGTGATCGAGCGGGTGATTGCCGCGAGCGGCCGCCCGGCCACCTTCACGCTGGCTTCGGGCAACGATACTGCGC
>JBIPOH010000185.1:0-6386 GCA_044379435.1 Novosphingobium sp. | reverse complement strand
CGCACGCCCTCGGGAATGTAGACGAACGTCCCGTCAGAAAAGACCGCGCCATTCAAGGCCGCAAAGTAGTTGTCGTGCATCGGCACGACCTTGCCGAGCCACTTGCGCACCAGATCGGGATATTCGCGGATCGCCTCGCTGATCGAACGGAAGATAACCCCCGCCGCTTCCAGCTCCTTGCGGAAGGTGGTCGCTACCGAGACGCTGTCGAACACCGCATCGACCGCCACCTTGCGTGCGCCCTCGACGCCCGCGAGCACTTTCTGCTCCTCCAGCGGAATGCCGAGCTTTTCATAGATGCGCAGGATTTCGGGATCGACCTCGTCAAGGCTGCCGAGCTTGGGCTTGGCCTTGGGCG
This sequence comes from Novosphingobium sp., assembly GCA_044379435.1. Classification (GTDB taxonomy): domain Bacteria; phylum Pseudomonadota; class Alphaproteobacteria; order Sphingomonadales; family Sphingomonadaceae; genus Novosphingobium. The sequence continues at coordinate 6,028 of JBIPOH010000185.1, read as the reverse complement.
CGGCCCAGTAATAGGCTGCCTGATAGTCGATCGGCGGGATGTTCAGCTTGGCCCATTCCGGGTTCGGCATCGTCAGCCAGTGGCGATAGGCCTTGAGCCGCCATTCGAGCATCCACTCCGGCTCGTCCTTCTTGGCCGAGATATAGCGCACCGTGTCTTCGGAAAGACCCTTGGGGCCATATTCCTGCTCGATGTCCGAAGACCAGCCGTGTTCGTAGTCTGCGACACGGGCCGCCGCATCGCGTGCGGCCTGATCCTTCACTTCAATATTCTCGCTCATGCCGTCACCTCTGCGGCCGCAGCCGGACGCGAAAACTGGGCCGGGCGCGAAAACTGGGTAAGCGGCACACCCGCCAGCGCGCCGCGCAGCGCTGCATCGACTTGCGGCCAGTGCGGGCGCACCGTGCAATCGGCTTCCAGCGTGCAATCATGGCGGCCATGCAGGCTGCACGGGGCCATCGCGATGGGGCCTTCCACCGCCTCCACAATGTCGGCAAGGCTGATCGCCGCAGCGGGACGCGCCAGCTTCAGCCCGCCGCCCAGCCCGCGCACCGACTTGAGCAGGCCCGCCGCGGACAGCTTGCTGACCAGCTTCTGCACCGTCGGCACCGGCAGGCCGGTTTCATCCGCCAGCTGCTGCGCCGAAACCCGCGCGCCGCCTGCGCCATGCTGCCCGCAGTGGCGCGCGGCGGCGGTCATCGTCACCACGGCATAGTCTGCCATGCTCGAAAGTCGCATTGCGGATATTCCCGAAAATTAGGTCCGATGTGAAATCGGACTGATCTGTTCCGGTTATCTAGGCGCATGGCTTGGCCAGCGCAAGTCGCTTGCCCGAACCGCCATTGCGCGAGCCTGCGCAGAGGACGAAAAAAAGGCGACCGTGCCAGGGCACGGTCGCCATGAAGTCGAGAACTCGATCGCATTGCTGCACCGAGCCCTTCGGGTCGCAAGGCTCAGCTACGACACTGGACACATAATGAATTGTACGGATTCGACAAAATCGGTTGCAGACATGCAACATTCGCAGGAATTCCATGCTTAACGGGCGGTTAACCGGAAATCTGGTTGCAATTGCCACTTGGCGCGGGATGGCTAGGCGGCAATAGCCTCGCTTTGCCGCCGCATCTGCCCACTACCGGGCCGGAGGGAAACTGCCCCGCATGCTCTATTCGCTTTGCCGTCCGCTGTTGTTCCGCATCCCTGCCGAGCCTGCCCACCGCCTGACCATCGCCGCGCTCGCCGCCGCGCCGCGCGGCAGCCGCGCCGCGCCCCAGCCGCTGCTGTGCCAGCGAGTCGCAGGCCTCGTGTTTCCCAACCCGGTGGGCATCGCCGCGGGTTTCGACAAGAACGGCGAGGTCCCCGATGCGCTGCTCGGCCTGGGCTTCGGCTTCGTCGAGGCAGGCACCGTCACACCGCGCCCGCAGGAAGGCAACCCGCGCCCGCGCCTCTTCCGGCTGGTCGAAGACAACGCGGTAATCAATCGCATGGGGTTCAACAATGACGGCGCCGATATCGTCGCACGGCGACTCGCGGCACGGTCAACCCGGCCCGGCGTGGTCGGCGCCAACATCGGCGCCAACAAGGATTCGGCCGATCGGATTGCCGATTACGCCGCGATGACGCGGATCATGGCGCCGCTCGCCAGCTACCTCACGGTCAATATCAGTTCGCCCAACACGCCGGGCCTGCGGGCGCTGCAAGATCCCGCCGCGCTGGCCGAGCTTCTCGATGCGGTGATCGAGGCGCGCGACGATCTGCCGACTCGCCTCTTTCTCAAGCTCGCACCCGATCTCACCAGCCCCGATATCGACGCGATCTGCCGGATCGCACTCGACAAGCGGCTCGATGCTCTCATCGTCACCAACACCACGATCACGCGTCCGCCGCTGCGCTCCGCGCTGGCGGCTGAGGCAGGCGGGCTTTCGGGCGAGCCCTTGCGGGCGCTGGCGCTGCAGGTCCTGCGCGATTTCCGCAGCGCGACGGGGGGCGCCATTCCACTGATCGGCGTGGGCGGCATTGCCAGCGTGGAAGATGCCTGGGCGCGCATCCGCGCCGGGGCCAGCCTGATCCAGATCTACAGCGCGCTGGTCTATCACGGGCCCGGCCTGGCGCGCCGGATCGTCGATGGCCTTGCGAAACGGGTGAGCGCGGAAGGCATGAGCAGCATTGCCGAGGCGGTCGGCAGCGAATAACGCTACACCATGGCTTTTCATTTCGTCCGCTCGCTCGCGCCTGCCGCCCTTCTGGTTCTGGCGCAGGCTTGCGCCCCGCTGCCCAATGCGGCGCGGCCCGCAGCCAACCCGGCGCCAAAGCCTGTATCCTCGGCAAGGGAAGCAGGGGTCACCACCGCCGCTGACTCGCGCGCCGCCGCCGCCGGCGCCGAAATGCTGCGCCTTGGTGGTTCCGCCACCGATGCCGCCATTGCGATGATGCTCGCGCTCACCGTGGTCGAGCCGCAAAGCTCCGGCATCGGCGGGGGCGGATTCCTCGTCACCGCCAATCCCGCAGGCACGGTCGAAAGCTTCGACGGGCGCGAAAAGGCACCCGCTGCCGCTTCGCCAGACTGGTTCACCGCCGATGGCAAGGTGCTCGATCACCGCACCGCCGTTCCCGGCGGCCGCAGCGTGGGCGTGCCGGGCAACCTGCGCATGGCGGCCATGGCCCACAAGCTGCACGGCAAGCTGCCCTGGCGCGTGCTGTTCGGCCCCGCCATCCGCCTTGCGGGCGATGGCTTCGCGATCACCCCGCGCCTCGCCAGCACGCTGGCCATGGCAAGCGAAATTGCCGGGCTGGACCCGGCAGGCCGCGCCCTGTTCTTCGGGGCAGACGGCGCGCCGCTCCCCGTCGGCACCGTGGTGCGCAATCCGGCGCTGGCCGATACCTTCGCCAAGGCCGCAGCGCTTGGGGCAGACAGCTTCTACACTGGCGAAAACGCCCGGGCCATCGCCGCCAAGGTCGGTACTGCACCGCGCAATCCTGCGCCGATGTCCACAGCCGATCTCGCCGCTTATGAGGCGAAATCGCGCGATCCGGTCTGCGGCCGCTACCGCGTCTGGCGGGTGTGCAGCATGGGGCCGCCGTCTGCAGGCGGGGTCATCGTGCTGCAGACCCTCGGCGCGCTCGAACGCTTCGACCTGAAGGCCCTCGGCCCCAACTCCCCCACCGCGTGGCACCTGATTGCCGAAGCGGAACGCCTCGCCTTTGCTGACCGCGACGCCTACATCGCCGATCCCGATGTCACACCCGTGCCCACCGCGGGCCTGATCGATCCGGCCTATATCGCCGCCCGTTCGGCGCTGATCTCGCAAACCACAGCGATCAACACCGCGGCCCCTGGCAAACCTGCGGGCGCAAGCGGACAGTTTGCCATGGGCAGCCCGGTGGCCGAACACGGCACCACCCATTTCGCCGCTACCGACCGCTGGGGCAATGCCGCCAGCTATACCTCGACCATCGAAAGTGCGTTTGGTTCAGGCCTCATGGTCGGCGGTTACTACCTCAACAACGAACTGACCGACTTCAACCTCAATCCGAACCGGGATGGCAAGCCAACGGCCAATCGCGTCGAAGGAGGCAAGCGCCCGCGCAGCTCGATGAGCCCGGTGGTGGTCTATGGCCCCGATGGCCACATCCGCCTCGTCGCAGGCGCTGCAGGCGGCTACACGATCCCGCCGCAGGTCATCCGCGTCATCATCGGCACGCTCGACTGGAATCTGTCGGCGCGCGAGGCAATCTCGCAGAGCATTGTCATGCCAGCCCCGGGCGGCGTGATCGCAATTGAGGCCGGCACCCCACAGGCGGCCCTGGTTTCCGCCTTGCAGGCGCTGGGCCACACCAAGGTCGTCGCCGTGCCGATGCGCCTCAAGGCCAATGCCATCGAATGGGTGCCGGGGGCCACCGGCAAAGGCCGCTGGGTTGGCGCCGCAGATCCGCGCAGCGAGGGCGCCACCGCCTCCCCTTGATGCTCTTTCCACAGGGCTCCTTGCCCTTCAGCCACGGCACTCCTAGTTTCGCGCCCAAACGATAAGTCCAATTGGGCCAGGGGATCATCGCACCGTGCAGCTTTCCGATTTCGCGTCTTATCCCAACCTCGTCGCCATGTTCCTCGATCGGGCGGAGTTTTTCGGAGATCGTCCGTTCCTCTGGGCCAAGCGCGGCGGGACATGGTCTTCGCAAAGCTGGCGCGAGGCGGCGGATCAGGTGTGCCTGCTGGCAGAGGCGCTGCGCAGCCTTGGCCTCGAGCCGGGCGACCGGGTCGTCCTCGTTTCCGAAAACCGCCCTGAATGGTGCATCGCCGATCACGCGATCATGGCCGCCGGGCTCGTCACCGTACCGGCTTATGTCACTAACACCGAGCGCGATCATCTCCACGTGCTCGAAAACTCCGGCGCGCGCGCGGTCATCGTTTCCAACGCGAAGCTAGCCCAGCCGTTGCTTGCCGCCTGCCTCAGCGCGCGCGGGGTGCAGCATGTAATCGGGATCGAGCCACTGCGCCGCATCCAGTCCGAGCGCCTCGGTTTCCATGACTGGTCGGCGCTGACCAGTGGAGACGCAGCGCAGGCGCGCCTTTCGGTCGGCGCGCGCATTGCCGCCATCGGGCGCGCAGACACAGCCTGCATCATCTACACCAGTGGCACCGGCGGCGCGCCGCGCGGCGTGCTGCAGCACCACGGCGCGATCCTGTGCAATGTCGATGGCGCAGCAGAAGTCGTCACCGAAGATCTTGGCTGGGACACGTCCGGCCGGGAGACCGAAGCATTCCTGTCGTTCCTCCCGCTCAGCCACGCCTACGAGCATTCGGGCGGCCAGTTCCTGCCCATCGGCCTTGGCGCGCAGATCTACTATGCCGAAGGGCTCGAAAAGCTGGCCAGCAACATCGAGGAGACGCGCCCGACGCTGATGGTCGTGGTGCCGCGCCTGTTTGAAGTGCTGCGCGCGCGGATCATGAAGCAGGTCGAAAAGCAGGGCAAACTGCCGAACTACCTGATGGCCCGCGCCCTCGCCATCGGTGCGCGCAAGGCTGAAGGCTCCAATATCATCCGCCGCATTATCGATGCGCCGATGGATTTCTTCATCGAACGCACCCTGCGCCCCAAGATCCGCCAGCGCTTCGGCGGGCGGCTGAAGGCGCTCGTCTCGGGCGGTGCGCCGCTCAATCCTGAAGTCGGCCTGTTCTTCGATGCCATGGGCCTCACCATGCTGCAGGGCTATGGCCAGACCGAGGCCGGCCCGGTCATCAGCTGCAACCGCCCACGCGTCGGCCTTGCCATGGACACCGTCGGCCCGCCGCTGCGCGGGGTCGAGGTGAAGATCGCGGAGGACGGGGAGATTCTCGTGCGCGGCGAACTCGTCATGCACGGATACTGGCGCAACGATGCCGAAACCCTGCGCGCCATTCCGCAGGATGGGCCGCAAGCAGGCTGGCTCCACACCGGCGATATCGGCCATTTCGATGATAAGGGCCGGATCAAGATCACCGATCGCAAGAAGGATATGATCGTCAACGACAAGGGCGACAACGTCTCACCCCAGCGGATCGAGGGAATGCTGACGCTCCAGCCGGAAATCGGGCAGGCCATGGTTTCAGGCGACAAGCGGCCCTATGTCGTCGGCCTGATCGTGCCCGATGCCGAATGGGTGGTGGAATGGGCCAAAGCGCAGGGCGAGAAGTTCGACATGGCCGCGTTGACACAACTGCCTGCTTTCCGCACCGCCCTGCGCGCCGCGGTGGACCGGGTTAACAAGGACCTCTCGGTTATCGAGAAGGTCCGCCAGATCGCGCTGGCAGACGAACCCTTCACCATCGACAACGAGGAAATGACCCCCTCGATGAAGATCCGCCGCCACAAGATCAAGGAACGCTACGGCGCGCGGATCGACGCGCTGTACAGAGGCTAGCCCCCCCCCCTTGCACCTCGCCCAAACCGCATTACCCTCTCCCCTGTCATGAAGCCCACGTCCTTCCGATCCCGCCTGCGCGCGTTTCGCGAGATGCGCTGCGATCCGCCGGATCCCGGCTTCATTGCCG
>JBIPOH010000184.1:0-6387 GCA_044379435.1 Novosphingobium sp. | reverse complement strand
TGGCGGGAAGGCTGCCGGGGCGTTGTTGAGATGCCTTTTCAAAAACGGTTTAGCGGAGAGCGGCGGTTTTGAAAGACGTTATAAACCAATATCTTGACGCATCTCACGTTGCAATTCGGCACGTCTTTGGTCTGGTTGAAAATGGTGGCAAAATGACTGCAATATCTCGCGCCCCTGCGTTGCTCCGTCAGCGGCACAGCTCAAATGCCCCCATGCCACTTCGCCGCCTTCTCACTTCGGGTTTGCCGTGGGCTGGCCGGCGGCGCACGCATGCACATAGGTCGGTTGGTTCAAGCAGGCCCGTTGATCGAGGAAAAAATAAATCGAAGATTTGATCCAAGGAATTTGAGATCAATTTTCCTGCGCGCATTGGCGGATTGTCCAATGCGGCGAAACAACGATCATATTGGTTGTTTTGAGGCGGCGACCCCCGGCTCTGGGCACGATACCGATCTACCGCATAAAAGCCAGATAGCCAGACAGGCTGCGTTCGGCACAGCTGCATTCCGCGCTCTGAGCCAGTCTGCAATTTCTGGTTGTCAGATGTTAGCTAAGAAATTGCGGCACACCTGCCAGCGGGGAACGACGGCATCGCCCCAATGTCAGTTGTTTTGCACAATTCAAACTTCTTCCTCTTTCATGCGTGCAATAGACCGGCCCTGATAGTTTAGATCGAGGCCTAAAGCGGACATTACCCCTTGATCACCCACCACTCCGGCCAGTTCACCTTGTGCGGCGTGCGGGTCGAATTCCAAACTTCGCGCTGCTCTTCCTGGCTAAGCTGCTTGCTGCCGAGCCGCACCAGTGCGGCCTCAACGATCCAGGGATCGAGATCCCAGCGCACGCGGGCTTCATCAGTCGGGTGCTTGAGCTTGGCCATTCCTAGCAGTTCGAGAATCGCATCAGCTCCAATGCCGACCGAGCGGATCACAATCTTGGAGATACCAGTGGCCTTGTCGTCACCTCTTGCCGCCCTCGCGGCTTCGATCGCCTCAAGCGAAGCGCGTGCAGCTGTGCTGTCACCAGCGAGGCCTTTCTGGGTGAGCTGCAGCAGGAACGCCTCGGCGGCGGTGACTCTGCGCTCGTGCCCATCCTCACGGACGGTCACCATCTGACCCAGCACCGCATCGTAAGGGATCTCGCGGTGACGGCTCTTGGGACGTCCGCGCGGATTGCCGGACTGCCCCTTGGTGAACTTCGAGGCCTTGGGCGGCTGCCTGTAGCCAACCTGCTCTTGCACGCCCTCGCTCATCCGGTGCGACCTCGAGGCCAGCGCAGCTTGTCGGAATCGAAGGTGAAGAACTCGATGTTCTTTGCATCCTTCTCGGCCAACCTTCGCGTGCCCGGCCTGCCAAGCGCAGCCTGCGTCGCCCAGGCATGGATTTTCCAGCGATTGGGGAACCCGGGATCGGGTTCTGCAATGCCGAGAACACGCATCGCCTCATTGGCATTGTCGGCATAATGATGCCGCTCGACTTTGACCTTCGAGCGTGAGGTCGCACCATTCTTCTTCGCCAGCGTCATTTCGCGCTTCTCGATCATCTTGAGCACTTTGCGGATCGCCATGCGCTTTCCGGCAAGCGCGTCGCGGAAGGTCTGCTGTTGCAGCACCTCCTCGACCGTCAGCTCGCGCTCCTTCCCGCCGATGGTTGCGGTCATGCGCTTGTCGAGCACGATCTCGAACGCGGAGACGTTGGGTCGGCGCGGCTTGCGGGGACGCCCGTTGGGATTGCCGGACTGGCCGGGCTTGAAGCGGGTCGTGCTCATGCGGCAGTCTCGGCGCCAAGCTCGCGGTGAACGAGCTCCGGCTCCTTGCCGGTGAGGTCGGTCCAGCGCTGCATGGCAAGGTTTACATAGGCCGGTTCGATATCGAGCCCGCGGAACCGGCGGCCGACCCGCTCGGCTGCGATCAGGCTAGTTCCCGAGCCGAGGAAGATATCGAGCACCAGCTCCCCCTGCCGGGTCACGTCGCAATAGGCGTCCGCCACCATGGCAACCGGCTTGACCGTCGGATGCAGGTGCAGGTCTTCCCGGCGCGACCCGCGCATCGAGTTGACGCTCGCATAGTCCCAGACATTGGTGCGGTTGCGCCCGTGCTTGCCGAGCTCGACATTGTTTGTGTGAGGACCGCTGCCGACCCGGTAGACGAACACCATCTCGTGCTTCGAGCGATAGAGCGAGCCCATCCCGGCGTTGCTCTTGTTCCAGACGCAGATGTTAAGCAGGTCGTCATAGATGCCTGAGACCGAGGCGGTCACATCGTCCATGTGGCGCCAGTCCATGCAGACAAAATGCACCGCGCCATCGCGTGATACCTTGGCGCAGGCGCCGAGCGTGTCAGTAAGGAAGGTCCGGAACTCGGTATCGGTCATCTCGCCCGATGCCATCGCGAACTCGCGGTGACGGCCCTTGGCATTGGCATGGCCATTGATCTTCACGTTGTAAGGCGGGTCGAGGAACGCGCAGTCGATCGCACTGCCCTCCCCGACAATCGCCCGGAGGAACGCGGCATCGCGGCCATCCCCGCAGCCGATGCGGTGCTCGCCCAGCTGCCAGATGTCGCCGGGCATGACGCGCGGGTTCTCGGGCACAGCGGGGATGACCTCGTCGTCCGGATCCTCGGTCTCGGACAGAACCACGTCGATCTCGCCGGGGCTGAACCCGGTGAGCCCCAGGTCGATATCGATGTCGGGCATCGACAGGTCAGCAAGTTCCAGCTTGAGGATCTCGGTATCCCAGCCTGCGTTGAGCGCGATCTTGTTGTCTGCAAGGCGCAGCGCCCGCTTCTGAGGCTCGGTCAGACCATCCAAAGTGATCACCGGAACCTTTTCGAGCCCAATTTCCTTGGCAGCCCGCAATCGGCCGTGCCCGGCGATAAGGTTGCCCTCGGGATCGGCGAGGATCGGGTTGGTGAACCCGAACGCCGTGATCGATTGCACGATCTGCGTAACCTGCTTCCTGGAATGGGTACGCGCATTGCGCGGGTCAGGCGTCAGATCGCCGGGGGCCTTGTAGACCACCTGAAGCGTCCGGTCGGCGGGTAGTCCCGCCTTTGAGGGAGGGTTGGACATAAGTGGAACATACCATGCAAGCCCCTCTTTCAAAAGCAACAAGACTCAACTTTATTCACAGCTGTGGAAACGACTGGACTACGGCGGCACGGCAAGCATTGCTGTTCCTGCGCCCGGCGAACCGGGCTCGTCCCGGTAGCGGCGGCCATTCCGGCCCCGCCGCGCAAACCGGAGACGAACATGACTGCAACCAACGCCGCAACCCGCCCCAGCGCCGCAAAGCCCGCGAGCAAGCTCGATACACTCGAGAAGCTGCTCACGCGCAAGAACGGCGCCGCCATTGCCGAGATGACCAAAGCCACCGGATGGCAACAGCACTCGGTGCGCGGCGCGCTTGCAGGCGCCATGAAGAAGCGCGGGCACACGATCACCTCGGACAAGGTGGATGGCACGCGCCGCTACAAGATCGAGGTCGCCCAATGATCGCCGAGGTTGAGCGGCTCGTTGCCGAGATCGAGACCCTCGATCTCGAAGGCCTGCGCGATGTTTGGAGGGAGCGCTACGGCGCCGCTCCCCCGCTGCGCTCGGCGCCGATCATGCGCCAGCTGCTGGCATGGCGCGTGCAAGCACAGGCGCTGGGCGGGCTGGATGCCGAGACCCGCAAGGTATTGGCACGCTCCGGTCCCGTGCAGGCCGACGGCAAGCACCTCGGGGTTGGCGCGCAGCTGACGCGCATCTGGAAAGGCCGCGAGATCACGGTGATCGTCGAGGAACAGGGGTTCCGCTGGGAGGACGAGCTGTTCCCCAGCCTCTCGGCCGCGGCCACCGCAATCGCAGGCACGCGCTGGAACGGGCCGCGCTTCTTCGGCTTGCGAGATGCTGCATGAGCAAGATCGCCAAGATCATCCGCTGCGCGATCTATACCCGCAAGTCGTCGGACGAAGGACTTGATCAGGCGTTCAACAGCCTCGATGCACAGCGCGCTGCGGGCGAGGCGTACATCACCAGTCAGGCCAGCGAGGGCTGGACCATCATCCCGACCCTGTATGATGATGGTGGGTACTCGGGCGGTACGATGGAGCGGCCCGGCCTGAAGGCTCTGCTCGCCGATATCGAGGGCGGGCACATTGACTTGGTTGTAGTCTACAAGATCGACCGCCTGACCCGCTCGCTGACCGACTTCTCGCGCATCATCGAGACCTTCGACAAGGCAGGTACCAGCTTCGTCTCGGTGACCCAGTCGTTCAACACCACCGATTCCATGGGACGATTGATGCTCAATGTGCTGCTCTCCTTTGCGCAGTTCGAGCGCGAAGTGACCGGCGAGCGCATCCGCGACAAGATTGCCGCCTCCAAAGCCAAGGGGATGTGGATGGGCGGCAACCTGCCGCTGGGCTATGATCTGCCTGCAGTGGGAACCCGAACCTTACTGGTCAACGAGGACGAAGCCGGAACTGTGCGGCACATCTTCAATCGCTACCTCGAGATCGGCTCGGTTCATGCGCTCCAGCGCGAACTCACCAGCCAAGGGATCAACTCCAAGCTTCGCACCTTCTCGACCGGTCGGACCTCGGGCGGGCAAGCATTCAGCCGCGGGGCGCTATTTCACCTGCTTCGCAACCAGATCTATCTGGGCAAGATTGTGCATAGGGGCCGGGTGTTCGAAGGTGCGCACGACGGGATTGTGGAGCCTGATCTGTTCGAGCATGTGCAGAAGCGTCTTGATGCGCAAGCTCGGAGGCACAGCGCGAACGCCGAGCATCGCAGTCAAAAGGCTCCGCTAACCGGCAAGCTGTTCGATGCCGTCGGAGAGCCGATGAGCCCTGCCGCCTCGCGCGGCAGAGCGGGCCGCGCCTATCGCTACTACGTCTCTGCCTCGCTGCAGCAGGGCTTGCGGCCTTCAGATGCGGATCTGGTTCAGCGGCTGTCGGCGCCCGAGATCGAGCGGATCATCGCCGAAGCAATCCGGCGCTGGTATTTGCGCGCCGAAGATCCTTTTGCGGTCGTAAAGTCTGTCCACCTGAGCGAGCGCGGGCTGCAGCTCATCCTCGAAGCTACCCACTGTACCAACCTGATGACGCGGCTTGCTGACAATGAGGTCATCCTTGATCGCACCCCCGACCGCGTGACCATCCTCTTGCCCATTATCTTCCCGGCCCGTGGAGGACGTCATCTTGTGGTCCCGGCACAGGCACGCCCGCCGCAGCCGGATCGGGTTCTGATTGGGGCGCTGCGCAAGGCGCATGCGATGCTCAGCACTGAGCGCGGACTACCGACAATTGAGGCAGCGCCAACCTCGCCTTACGATCGCAGCATCCTGCGGCTCGCATTTCTCGCGCCCGACATCCAGCAAGCTATCCTAGAAGGTCGCCAGCCGCACCGCCTCAACCTGGAGACGTTCAAGAGCATCGAGCTGCCCCTGAACTGGTCGCGACAGCGCGATTTGCTGGGAATCAGGCAATAGCGCGATCACCTGATATTCCGATCAATCACCCTGATACGGTCGATTGAAGTCCCTGTTACGGGGCCTTAAATCCCCTGTTCGGGCGAATAACAGGAATCCGCCTTTTCCATCGCACAGCCTATTGAAACAGCGTGATTTTTTCAGGCCGCATCGCGCGCGAGCGGCTCGGAATGGCCTGTTTTGGCGTTCAAATGAACGTTTTTCCCTGTTCTCCCCTGTTTAACAGGCAAACCGAACCGATGCAGATCGGCAAGAGACGGGCCGCGCAAATGCCGCCTGATATCGCCGAAGAGACAGCCACAATGATGCGGCCGTTACGGTTTGGCGCGCGCAAACCGGCCTGTTCCGCGGACTTGCGGTAGGTACCCGAATCCAGAGACGAGTGCCGGGGGTCGGTGGCGGAGCAGGTGGGATTCGAACCCACGATACGCTTTTGACGTATACACACTTTCCAGGCGTGCGCCTTCGACCACTCGGCCACTGCTCCGTCTGCCTTTTCCGTGCGCTACCGCTTCGCTGCTTGAGCGCAGATTGGCGCGCTGCCGCTTCGCTGCTTGAGCGCCCGAGAAGACAAGCACGCGCCACTAGCCGCGAATGGATTGCTTCGCAAGGCGCGTGGTGGCACCAATGTGCGCATGAGAACTTTGCTTCTGGCGGCTTCGGCTGCGCTCGCCCTGGCCCTGCCGCTTGCTGCGCAAGAGACGGCCAAGCCCGCTGCTCTCGCCCCTTCCGAGATTATCGCCGCAGCGCCCAAGGCGGACTGGGTGGCGATCCCGGCGGAGGATCTGCTGGTGATGACCCTCGCGCCTGACGCCGAGGGCAAGCCGCGCACCGTGGTGATCCAGTTGATGTCTGCGCCGTTCAGCCAAGGCTGGGTGCACAACATCCGCCTGTTCGCGCGCGCCAAGTGGT
>JBIPOH010000183.1:0-6388 GCA_044379435.1 Novosphingobium sp. | reverse complement strand
CGTGGCTTCGGTGCCGAGGAGCCCGATAACGCCCGTTTGCGTCATCGCCGCTGCTGGCTTGATGGCGGGGACGGTGCCGACAATCGGCACTTCGAGCACCTCGCGCACCGAAGCGAGCGCAATCGTGCTGGCGGTGTTGCAGGCAATGCACACGAGGCGCGGGTGATAGCGCTCGGTCAGCCGCCCCAGCAGTCCCGATACGCGCGCTGCGATCTGCGCCTCGGTCTTGGTGCCATAGGGGAGCCCGGCATTGTCCGAGACATACATCACTGGCGCTTGCGGCAGCACCTGGCGCAGCTTGGCCAGCACCGAAAGCCCGCCGACGCCGGAATCGAACAGCAGGATCGGGGCGGCAGGGTCAGTGGGCGCGGTCATCGTGTCTCCCTTGTATCGGGAGTGGCGGCAAAAAGGAAAGCCAAGCCTCTCCCCTTTGTGCGCCGTGGCGGTTATGGCGGGGGCATGATCACCGCATTTGTTCTTCGGCTCGCCATCGCGGCAGCGGCCTACCTTCTCGGTTCGGTCCCGTTCGGCCTCCTCCTCACCCGGCTCAGCGGTGCAGGCGATCTGCGGGCCATCGGTTCGGGCAATATCGGCGCGACCAATGTGCTGCGCACCGGGCGCAAGGGCCTCGCGGCGGCCACGTTGCTGCTGGATCTGGCCAAGGGGGCGGCCGCCGTGCTGCTGGCCCGCAGCCTGTTTCCGGGCACCGAAGCGCTTGCCGCCTTTGCTGCCGTGATCGGACACTGCTTTCCCGTGTGGCTGCGCTTCCATGGCGGCAAGGGGGTTGCCACCACCATGGGCGTCGCGCTTGGCCTCGCCTGGCCGATCGGGCTTGTCTATGCCGTGGTCTGGCTGGGCGTGCTGGCCGCGACCCGCATATCCTCGCTGGGCGGCCTCAGCGCGGTTCTGGCCGCGCCGCTGGCTGCGCTTGCCACCGGGTACGGCGCCTATGCACCGGTCCTTGGCGCGATCACGCTCCTCGTGTTCTGGCTGCACCGCGCGAACATCGGGCGCCTCTTTGCGGGGACAGAGCCTCGGATCGGCCAGAAGGGATGAGCCGCTCGCAGGCCGATGTCTTCGCCCGCATCCGCCTGCTGCGGTCGCCGGGAATCGGCCCGGTTAGCTATTTCCAGCTCTTGCGCCGGTTCGGCGATGCCTCTGCCGCGCTTGATGCGCTGCCCGATCTCGCTGCCCGCGGCGGCGCGCGCTATCGCCCAGTGCCTGCCCAGCGCATCGAGGCCGAGATCGAACGGTTGCACAAGGCTGGTGCGCAGTACCTCTTCCACGATGACCCTGCGTATCCGCGCCTACTCACTGCGCTGGAAACGCCGCCGCCCGTGCTCACCTGGCGCGGCGATCTGGCGCTGCTGGGGCAGGGGGCAGTGGCGCTTGTCGGTGCGCGCAATGCCTCGGCCGGGGCCTGCCGCCTTGCGCGCGAATACGGCGCAGCGCTGGCAGCGCGCGGATATGCCGTCGTCTCGGGCCTTGCGCGCGGGATCGACGCTGCCGCCCACCGGGGCGCGCTTGCCGCGATGGACCACGGCGGCGGCACCATCGGCGTCATTGCCAGCGGGATCGACGTAACCTACCCGCCCGAACACGCCGAACTGCAGGAAGACATCGCCGCGCGGGGGCTGCTCATCGCCGAAATGCCCCCCGGCACCGAACCGCTGGCGCGCCATTTCCCGTTTCGCAACCGCATCATCGCCGGGCTTGCGGCCGGAACCGTGGTGGTCGAGGCCGCGCCGCGTTCCGGCTCGCTCATCACGGCGCGGCTTGCCGCCGAAGCCGGGCGAGAGGTCATGGCCGTGCCGGGATCTCCGCTCGACAGCCGCTCGCGCGGGTGCAACGGCCTGATCCGCGATGGAGCCGTGCTGGTGCAATCGGCAGAAGACATCGCGGAACTGCTCGAACGCTTCGATGGACCGCACCGCCTGAAACTGCGCGAACCGATCTGGGCGAGCATGGACGATGAAACGGAAGGCTTCGCTGCTGAAATGCCGGATGATGGCAGCCCGGCGGACATCGTCCACCTCCTCGGCACTGCGCCCGTCGCCATCGATGAACTCATCCGGCAGAGCGGGGCGAGTGCGGGCGCGGTGCAGATGGCGCTGATCGAGCTGGAGCTTGCGGGCCGTCTCGTCCGCCATGCCGGAGGCCGGGTCTCGCTCGGGCAATCGTGACAGGTGCCGTTCGGGGCTGGACTTTCCGCGAAACCTGCGCAGAACGCGGGGCCTTGACGCGGGGTGTGATCGGTCCCCACCCTCGCGCGTACGTGTAAGCCCCTCGAAAGTTCGTCTCAGCCCATGCAGCCTGTCCCCAAGACCCTGATGATTGTGGAATCCCCGGCCAAGGCCAAGACCATCGAGAAGTATCTCGGCTCCGGTTTCAAGGTCCTCGCCTCCTACGGCCACATTCGCGATCTCCCTGTGAAGGACGGCTCGGTCCGTCCGGACGAGGATTTCGCGATGGACTGGGAGCTTTATGGCGACAAGGCGGCGCGGGTGAAGGCCATCGTCGATGCCTCCAAGGCCGCAGACCGCCTGATCCTCGCCACCGACCCTGATCGGGAGGGCGAGGCGATTTCGTGGCACGTGCGCGAGCTCTTGGCCAAGCGCAAGGCGTTGCCCAAGGAAGTGGCGCGCGTCACCTTCAACGCGATCACCAAGGCCACGGTGACCGAGGCGATGAAGCACCCGCGCGAACTTGATCAGGATCTGATCGACGCCTATCTCGCCCGCCGCGCGCTGGATTACCTGTTTGGCTTCACGCTTTCGCCGGTGCTGTGGCGCAAGCTGCCCGGCGCAAAGTCTGCCGGCCGCGTGCAATCGGTCGCGCTGCGCCTGATCGTGGAGCGTGAGCGCGAGATCGAGGTGTTCCGCCCGCAGGAATACTGGTCGGTCATCGCCATGCTGGAGCAGGGCGGAACCGCCTTCAAGGCGCGCCTTGTGCGCTTCGAGGGCGAGAAGCTGGAGCGGCTTTCGCTGGGCGATGAAGGCATCGCAATGCGCGCCAAAAGCGTGGTCGAGGCCGCGACCTTCCGCGTCGAGGACGTCGATACCCGGCCCACCCGCCGCAATCCCTACCCGCCGTTCACCACCTCCACCCTCCAGCAGGAAGCTGCGCGCAAGCTCGGTTTTTCGGCCAGCCACACCATGCGCGTGGCGCAAACGCTCTATGAAGCGGGCGCGATCACCTACATGCGGACCGACGGCGTGCAGATGGACTCCAGCGCCATTCAGGCGGCCCGCGCTGCGATCAGCACGCGTTATTCGGGGCACTATCTGCCGGAAAAGCCCCGCCACTACGAAACCAAGGCCAAGAACGCGCAGGAAGCGCACGAGGCGATCCGGCCGACCGACTTTGGCGCCGACCGCTACGGTTCTGGCGACGAAGCGCGGCTCTATGATCTCATCTACAAGCGCGCGATGGCGAGCCAGATGGCCTCGGCGCTGATTGAGCGCACCGCCGTTACGTTGCGCGAGGGCACGGGCAAGCACGAGCTGCGCGCCACTGGCCAGGTCGTGAAGTTCCCCGGCTTCCTTGCGGTCTATGAGGAAGGGCGCGACCAGAAGGCCGATGGCCCGGATGATGGCGCGGATGGGGGCGAGGACGAAAGCAGCCTGCTCCCGATCATGAACCCCGGTGATCTGCCCGCCAAGCGCGGCGTCGAGGCATCGCAGCACTTCACCCAGCCGCCGCCGCGCTACTCCGAAGCCAGCCTCGTCAAGCGGCTCGAAGAACTCGGCATTGGCCGCCCATCGACCTATGCTGCCACGCTGCAGGTCCTCAAGGACCGCAACTATGTCCGCACCGAGAAGAACCGCTTCTTCGCCGAGGAGAGCGGGCGGCTGCTGACAGCGTTCCTCGAACGCTTCTTTGATCGTTATGTAGCATATCAGTTTACAGCCGGGATGGAGGACGAGCTTGATGACGTCTCGGGCGGGCGTGCGGCGTGGAAGGCCGTGCTCGAAGCCTTCTGGCGCGACTTCAAGCCCAAGTCCGACGAGGTGATGGAGAAGAAGCCGAGCGAGGTAACCGCCGAGCTCGACATCTTCCTCGAAGACTATCTCTTCCCGGCACGCGAGGATGGCTCTGATCCGCGCCTGTGCCCCAAGTGCGAGGCAGGGCGCCTTTCGCTGCGCGGCGGGCGCTACGGCGCATTCGTGGCATGCTCGAACTATCCGGAGTGCAAGTTCACGCGCAAGTTCGCGCAAGGCGGCGGTGAGGGTGCCGGGGCCGGGGGCGATGATGCCAGCCTTGGCAAGGACCCGGTGACGGGCGAGGATGTCACGCGCCGTACAGGCCGTTTCGGGCCTTACATCCAGCTGGGCGATGGCAAGGAAGCCAAGCGTGCCTCGATCCCCAAGGACATTCCGGAGCTTGATCTCGAATGGGCGCTGAAGCTGCTGTCGCTCCCGCGCGAGATTGGCGCGCATCCGGAGACGGGCAAGGTTATCACTGCGAGCATAGGGCGTTACGGCCCATACCTTGCTCATGATGGCAAGTATGGCCGCCTGCGGTCCACCGCCGAAGTGTTCGAGACAGGCATGAACGCCGCTGTCGTCAAGCTGGCCGAAGCGGCTGCCGGTGCGGGCGCGCGCGGCAATCGCGCGCCGGTCGAACCGCTCAACACCTTTGGCCCGCACCCGACGTCCGGCGGCGAGATGAAACTGCTCGCGGGCCGCTATGGTGCCTACGTGACCGACGGCACCACCAATGCCACGCTGCCCAAGGACGTGAAGCCCGAAGACCTGACCCTCGAACAGGCCATCGCACTGATCGACGCCCGCGCTGCGGCTGCGCCTGCCAAGGGCAAGAAAAAGAAAGCTGCGCCGAAGAAGGCGGCTCCGAAGAAGGCCGCTGGAGAGGCACCAGCCAAAAAGCCGGCCGCCAAAAAGGCGCCTGCCAAGAAAGCCCCGGCCAAGAAACCTGCGGCCAAAAAGGCAGTCACGTAACGCGGCGCATGCCCCCTCCTCACTTGGGGAGAGGGCTCTGCGCAGGCCGGTTCAGGCGGGCGTGGCGAACCAGATCGTGTGCTTGGGACCCTTGCCGTTGGTGCGCGCCGCCACGCGGATCTGCTCCACCGCGAACCCGGCCTTTTCCAGTCGCCGGGTGAATGCGGGATCCGGCCCGGCAGACCACACCGCCAGCACGCCGCCAGGGCGCAAGGCCCGCCTCGCCGCGCGCAGGCCCGATGATGTGTAGAGCGCGCCGTTGCCATCGCGCACCACGCCGTCCGGCCCGTTGTCCACATCGAGCAGGATCGCATCGTAATCGCCGTTTGCGCCGTCGATCTCGCTGCCAACATCGCCCATCAGCAGACGAACGCGCGGATCATCGAGGCAGCCAGCGGCAATATGGGCCATCGGCCCGCGGGCCCACTGGATGATTTCGGGCACCAGTTCGGCCACGATCAATTCCGCCTTCGCTCCCAGTACCTCCAGCGCCGCGCGCAAAGTAAAGCCCATGCCATAGCCCCCGATCAGCAGGGTGGGGGCGGTGCGGTCCTTCAGCCGTTTGATCGTTTCCGTCGCCAGCGCGATTTCGGAGCCGCTCATCCGGCTGCTCATGAGTTCGTTGTGGCCCATCACGATCATGAAATCGCGGTCATGCCGAAATAGCCGAAGTTCGGTGCCACCGGGCACATATGCTGTTCCCAGCAATTCGCGCGCGATCATGACTGGTTGCCTCCCGTCACTTGACCCAGTCCAGCCCGATTTCCTCGTAGATTTCCTTGGCTTCGGCCCAGCCTTCCTCCACCTTCACATGGAGGAACAGGTGGACCTTCACCCCCAGCAGCTCCGCCAGCTCCTTGCGCGCGGCCTCGCCGATGGATTTGAGCTTCGATCCGCCCTTGCCGAGCACGATGGCCTTCTGGCTATCGCGCGCAATCACGATCTGCTGGTGGATCTCGATCGAACCATCACGCCGCGCCGCGTAGCTCTCGGGCCGTACCGCGCTGTCGTAGGGCAGTTCGTCATGCAATTGGCGGTAGAGCTGCTCGCGCGTGATTTCGGCAGCCAGTAGCCGTTCACTCGCGTCCGAAACCTGATCTTCCGGATAATGCCACGCACCTTCGGGCATGCGCTCGGCCAGTTTCAGCTTGAGATCTGCCACGCCGTCACCGGTCAGCGCGGAGACGAAGAACACCTCGTCAAACCCGCCCTCGGGCGCCAGCGCGGCTGCCATTTCCAGCAGCGGTTCCTTGGCAATTGCATCCACCTTGTTGAGCACGAGGATCTTACGTTCGCTGCGGTTCTTCAGGGTTTCCAGAATGGGCTCCAGATAGTCGCGCTTCTTCTTGCGCCCGTCGACCACCAGCAGGATCGCATCCGCGCTATCTGCGCCTTCCCATGCGGCGTGGACCATCGCGCGGTCCAGCCGC